>NZ_PCPP01000003.1:0-300000 GCF_002979755.1 Chryseobacterium culicis
ACCCGGCTGGGATTCGAACCCAGGACCCATACATTAAAAGTGTATTGCTCTACCAGCTGAGCTACCGAGTCGGCCACTTACTTTTTTCAGTAAATCCCTTTGTTTAAGGGACTGCAAAGATAAAAACATTTTCACTAAATCCAAATTTTTCTTCACATTTTTACTTAAAAAAATGGGTGCAAAACCAAAAAAATGTCAGCCCATATCAATTGATCAAAGCAGAAATTATTATTTCCAATTTATAAGCATCTGTTTATTAAATAATTTGCGATCAACAACACACCGAAAGACCTTTTAAAGATATTTTAAATTAAAATTAAAAAAATATCGAATCGGTCCATCATTATAGAATTTACCAAAGAAAAGGAGCTTTATCGCCTCTTGTATTTTCAGCATAATAAAGAGAAGGGAGAACTTGTGCCAGATACGTAAATTCACAGTAGCAATGTTCCATCAATCCAAACCCTATCTCATCCGGTAATGGATCATTACTTCCGGCACTTGAAGCGCCAAGAAAAAAGTGACTTCTCAACGTACATCCCTGTGGCGTATCTCTTACAACATGAAACATATATCCATCCATAGGATCTCCATTGCCATCCGTAGGAGTATTTTCTCCAAAACCGATTCTGGCATATACAACTGCACTTACGTCTATATTTGTATATGCCTGCTCCAAAACTTCAGGATTAAAAATTTCTGCAGGATGATGAAACTTAATGACTGCCGGCACAGGAGGTATTTCTCCCAATGATTCCGTGGCATGTATGGTAGCCCCGATATAGTTTTCATTCTTGATCCATTTGTTGTCCCAGCCGCTATGTACCACATGATCATGTGGATGCCATAACTTCAGGTCTTCAGTTGTTTCAAAATAAGTAAACCACCAATCCAGCATCTTCCCTTTACAGTTGGGCATTACATTTCTCATCGCTACGTGCAGCATTCCGTTTTCCAATCTTTTGATACCTGCTTCCAGAGAAATAGGTTTTGGAGACAAAAGGTTGTTTATATCCTTAAACATAAGTTGTTCCACTTCTTTCGTAAGTTCCATAGTTCAAATATTTTTTAGATTTATAAAATAACTCTTCAGCTTTTGGGCTTTGAATCCTGAAACAAAATTAAATCGGACACCTCTAAGTTTACTTGTATTATTTTCCAATCCAATGGCACAATCTGGAAATATGAGAAAAACAGAAAAATATATGCGTTTGCAATGTCACATACCCGTAATTTGATTTTTAAAATCCTCCGGTGTATGGCCTGTCTGCTTTTTATAAAACCGGGAGAAATAGGCAGGATCATCAAAATTCAAATGATAGGCAATTTCTTTGATGGTCAATTCACAGGAAACAAGCATTCTTTTAGCCTCTACAATTACTCTTTCATGGAGCAGCTGTGTAAGTGTACGATCCATTTTTTCTTTCAGAATCTGATTAATCCGTTTTTCACTGATTCCCATTTTTTTGGAATAAAAGTCAGCTTTACGTTCTGTTTTATAATGTTTATCCATTAACATAATGAATTGATAAACCCGTTTCTGATTGAGATCCTGATGCAAAAAATAATGCTGGTTGATACGGATAAGATTTAGTAAGAGAACTTTCAAAAGTGCTTTTAAAGCCAAATAGGTTCCCATCGGATTATTATATTCTTTCTCTATCAATAATGTGAGGTGCTGTAAAGTTTCTGCAGTATTACGGTCTATTGCAAAACCACTAAGCTGACCATGCATATTGAAAAGATTGAAAACATCCAGGGCATATTCCTGGTTATCTTCCTCCAAATATTCTCTATCAAAAGCTATTATACAAGCTTTTTTATCTTCCACCTCCGGTTTTGTACTACGATACGGAGGAATAAAGTTTATATAACCACCCTCTTCATTGCTATTATCTTCTCCTCTTTTATAATCTTTCATCCAGATAATCTCAAAAAAATGAGCTCGTTGAGAACGGTATAGATAATTAGCCGGAGCATGAGAAAGTTCAAAAAAAATAAATTTTGACGGATCAATCTGATGAATGAATTTCATATACTCTGTAATTTGACTGTAAAGATACAGCTATGCCTTACTGAAAGCTATGACAAAGGAATGATCTTTAGCCAGCAGAGTTTAATTTATTCAGCCTGGGAAAAGGTATTTGTGATAATAAAAACACGATAAAGAGATAAAATAAAAAAAGACATTCCTGAGGAATATCTTTTTTTGTGACCCGGCTGGGATTCGAACCCAGGACCCATACATTAAAAGTGTATTGCTCTACCAGCTGAGCTACCGAGTCGGCCACTTACTTTTTCAGTAAATCCCTTTGTTTAAGGGACTGCAAAGATAGGAAAGCCCTCTTTAAATCCAAACTTTTTCAGACTTTTTTATCATAAAATTTACATCAAAAAAGTCAAACACCTGTTTATAAATCAATTACAATATATTTTTTTTTAGATAAAAAGTGCCGGGATAATAGGATTTGTAGGATGAAATGCCTTTTTAACATAAAAATTTAATTTGTCAAGTCAGAAATAACATATATCTTAGCAACTAAGATAATTAGTCAATGATTAAAAATACTATACAACAATTCCGTGAAGCCAGCAGAGCCTATTCTGATGCTTCTATTTTCATGCACGAGGCTATCGCCAGAAAAGCAGGACTTACCAGCGCTGATCATAAATATCTTGGACTTATTTTGCAGCATGAATCTATCACAGCTGGGGAAATCTCTAAAATAACAGGTCTTACCACTGGCGCGGTAACCGGATTGATAGACCGTCTGGAGAAGAAGGATCTTCTTAAAAGACAGTTCATTAAGGAAGACCGAAGAAAAGTAATCATTATCCCGAACATTGAGAACAGTATGAAACTACTGAGTCCTATTTTCGATGAATTGCAACAGAAAACGCTTACTCTTATCTCTACTTTTTCTGAAAAGGAAATAGAAACCATTGAACGCTATTTCAGGGAAGCCACCCTCATTATGAAAGAAACGGCAGACCACTTAAACCACCCATAAACCAATATAAAACCATGGAATTAACAGCCACATACATAACCCGTGCAGAAATATGGCTTTGTCTTACTACGTTGCTTTATTTTCTTATGAATGGTGCGCAGATCTTCGAAACGCTCATCTTTGTACCGAAATGGGCTTCTTCCCCACCCGATACATTTAAACTTCTTCAGGATGGACAAGGAGCAAGTCTTAAGTTTTTTTGGATCATTCTTCATTCACTGCATGAAATCGCTTTTATCCTCGCGATTATTTTTTGCTGGAAAATTGATCCGGTAAGGAACTGGCTTTTGGCTTTATTTCTCGTTCATGCAGCTGTAAGGGTCTGGACACTAACATTTTTTGCTCCTAACATTATACAGTTTCAGAATTTAGCTGCAACTTCTTCCCTTTCAGAAGAAATAGCTGCCAGAATATCACTTTGGAAAAATCTTAATTATATTCGGGTAGCAATTTATATTGCTCTTTCAATAGGGATTATTCCTCTTTGTATTAAAATATTCAGTTATCGTCAGTAATTTCTACTCTAAAATATAATTTCGCCAACTGTAAAAGCTGGCGAAAATTTTCAAATCAACTTATCTCTTTAAACAGCAATTTGAGTCTTGGCATTCTGATATTCAAAAATTTTGATGACTGTATCTGCTGTTTCCTGACCCAGATGTTTTCCAATCAGATAGAGTGCGGCATCAATCCCAGCCGTAATTCCTGCTGTAGTTATTAGTTGTTCCTGATCAATATAGCGTACATTCCTGATGACACTAGCTTCAGGATTATATTGTTCTAAAGTATCTAACAGCATACTATGAGTGGTAATATGATGATCATCAAGGATACCCGTTCCGGATAGCAGCATACTCCCTGTACACACTGTAAATACTACTGTTCCGGCATCGTGATGAGTTTTAATCCATTTCAGTACCGTTTCCTGAAAATCTTTATCCTGAATATATTTCATAATATACTCGGGGTTTGCTCCGGGAACGACAATCATATCTGGCTTGGGACATGTATCTATATCATAAGTAGGGACAACAGCCATTGTATTTGCTTCCATATATACAGCCTCTCTTGTCCTTCCGACTGTAAAGCAATGATAACTATCCGGACATATAACATTCGCTTTAACAAAAACATCTAAAGGGCCATTTAAATCAAGTGCTTCCACTTGGTCATAAATTAAAAATGCCACATTCATTGTTTCCTTGTTTTTTACGTGCTTCATAATTCTATTATTTTAAGATTATTATTTTTAAATAAAGGCATGAGTCTTCCATTCTGATCATTGACAATCATCAGTTTTACTATAAATCAGTGAGGGGAAAATATTTATTCTGTGGTTTTGAATGCTTTCCGGTATTGTGCCGGAGAAAGTGAAATATTTTTAAGGAATAGGCGGCGAAGCGAAGCGGCACTGCTAAGACCACACTTATCAGCAATCATATCGACACTCATATCGGTGTATTCCAGCATATTTTTGGCCTGATCCAGTCTCATCTTTTCAAGAAACTTGCCAGGAGTCATCCCGGAATCTTTAAGAAAAACCCTGGAAAAATTACGGGTACTCATATTCAAGGACTCGGCAATGTACTCTACTGTTATCATTCCACTCAGTTTATCTTTCAACAGATCACGGACTTGTTTTGTAAAAGGAGACATTATTTCATATTCCGGCAATGTATTTCCAAACTGAGACTGCATTCCGGATCTTTTCAAATGCAGGACAAGATGGCGGGCAACCTCTGTGGCCAAAGGTTTTCCAAAATCTTCTTCCAGGAGTGCCAATGCCAGATCCATCCCTGAAGAAACTCCGCCCGAAGTATAGATAGGTCTGTCCCGAATAAAAAAAGGATTAACGTTCACCTCAAGTTTTGGATAGGATTTCTGTAGTGTATCTGCAAATTTCCAATGGGTAGTCACCTTCTTTCCCTCCAGAAGACCTGCTTTGGCAAGAACAAATGCACCCACGCAAACAGAACCCATCCGCCTCACCTCCGGGCTTATATTTTGAAGAAAATGATAGACATCAGGGCTGATCTCATCCAGTACACTCAAAGTTGTCCCTGCTACAAGCAAAGTATCTATAGGAAAATCAATATCATAAATCGTATGACTGCAAGATAATGGCATTCCTGAACTGGAATATATGAACTTTTCTGAAGTTCCGGACACCAGATGAACATGATAACCGGATCCTTCTCTGCCATCATTTAAAAAACGGTTGGCTGATGTAAAAACATCCAACGGTCCTGCAATATCAAGTAGCTGCACCTGTGGCAGTGCCAAAAGCACTATATTTTTCATCCCGGTATGTGGTCTTTCTGTCTTCATATCTCGTTCTGTATGAATACAAATGTAAAGAGAAAGCGCTTTGTCTGCAATGACAAAAAACATACGATTCCGGCCAAAGTACTTTTATCTTTTTTGTGATTATAAAAGAGACTGCCCTACAGGACAGCCTCAGCACTCTACTATAAAATTAGCTAATAAGCTATACTTTTTGTTTTATTAAAAATTAAAATCTTCCCTTATGCAGGTGATAATCGGCGGGATTTCAAATAAAGGGCAGTACGGTTCAGATAAGGAAAAAGAAAAATCAACAACAATGAAACTGCAAGAAGCCCAGCCATCATTTCATAATAATCCATTGCAAAACGGACATGATCCTGAACATTCATTCTTCCAACCAATAGTTTATGGGCAGCTTTTACCGCTTTATCTTCTGGCATTCCTCTGGCAATAAGTTTTGCGGTCTGATCATGAAGAAAGCTTTTGACTTCCGGATCAACAGCACTTAAATGATCCTGAAAAGCATTGTAATGACGGCTTTTTTCAAACAGTTCAAAAAAATTGATCAGGGCTATACTCACGCAAAAACCCAGATACCGGATTGCTAAAGCGGTTGCAGCAGCTGAAGGGCCAATAACCGCAGGAACCGATGAAATAATAAAAATAATTGTGGGAACCATAATCAGCCCGACTCCTAATCCCTGTATGAATAATGGGATATAATAATTAAATTCATCAGCCTGAATATCAAAAGAATAGTACATCAATCCATGAAAAACCAATAACATTAAAAAACCTGGCCCCCAGATATATCGAATGTTTTTCTTTTGTAAAACCATACAACAGGCGATAACTACACCGATAACCAGCCCGGTAAGATTAAATATATTGATATAGGAAATATGAAACGGATCCAAATGCAGTTCCGCAGCAAAATAATTATTGGTAATTCCTGATGCAAACCTGCAGATGTACATCACAAAAAGGATCAGCAAACCCACTTTAAAATTTCTGTATCTGAAAACGCGCAGATCAATATAAGGTCTTTTAATTGCCTGCTGCCGAAATACAGAGATTATCCCTAAAACAACAATTCCTATTACACTTCCGAGAATCCGGTTATCTTCCAGCCAATAATATTCCTGTCCAAAAATGGTAATGTACCCAATAAGCACCAGCATAGCGCTGAAGAGTCCAAAACTCTGCCAGTCGAGTTTATACAGATGAAATCTTGCGTGTGTTCTGTAGTTGCTCATTGCAAGAGTCAGGAAAATAAGTCCTGGCAGGTATGAGAATATGGCCGTTTTATAAACAATATTGAAATTATAAGAGTCAATAAGATCCGCAGTAATCAGATTATTAAACGGCAAGGCACAGATCAAAATCCCGAAAAATACGGAAAAACTGATCTCGCGTCCCCTCTCGCTGCTCAATCGGGTAAAAATAAGAGTAAGTGAAAGGTTTACATTCCCTGCAAACAGCATTCCCTGAATAAATCGGACCGGAAACAGAATATAAATCTCCCGGGTACAATAACATACCAGACAC
Organism: Chryseobacterium culicis; assembly: GCF_002979755.1. Lineage (NCBI taxonomy): Bacteria > Pseudomonadati > Bacteroidota > Flavobacteriia > Flavobacteriales > Weeksellaceae > Chryseobacterium > Chryseobacterium culicis. The sequence continues at coordinate 6,846 of NZ_PCPP01000003.1, forward strand.
GCTAAAATCTGCAGTGTAGTGAACAGAAGAAAGTATTCTTTTGCTGCCAGAAAACTAAAAAATCTTCTTTCCAGACTGTAAAAGCCTACATATCCTGCATAAAACAATGCTACAGAGAACTGAATATCTGCCGGCTCACTTCCATAATATCCGGCAGCAGCATTCACATTCGTCAAAGGAAGAAAAAATATGATGATCCCCGGAAGAGTCATTGAAAAAAGAATGATCTTAATAAGCCACTCTGGTGCCCATTTTTTGAAAAAAGGCATTTGTCTTTTAACCATTGGAATGCTTTTTATCCGCATATACATTGACGTTCATCCCTACTTTCAAGACATCAATATCTCTTCTCATCCCATCTACTTTGATCCTCACAGGGATACGCTGTACAATTTTCACATAATTTCCGGTAGAATTATCAGGTGGAAGCAGTGAAAAACTTGACCCTGTGGCGGGAGAAAGTGAAATAATAGTCCCTTTAAATTCCCTATCCGGATAAGAATCTGCTACAATTTTCACATGATCTCCGATGTGCATATCTTTGATCTGTGTTTCTTTATAATTGGCCACCACCCATTTATCCGTTTCATTATTCACAATAAATGCCAGTGTTTCTCCGGCATCAATCATCTGCCCTACTTCAACGGTTCTTCGTCCCATTCTTCCATCATAGGCAGCGGTGACCGCTGTATAGCTTACATCCAGTTTATGGCGGTCCAATAAAGCTTCCAGTCTTGCAATTTCTGCACGGACAACCGTTTTTTCAGCCTGAATATCATTAATCTTAGATCTAGAGGCAGCATAATTATCCTGAGAAGATTGATAATCACTTTCGTTGATCTCTAAAGTTGCCTTTACATCTTCAAGACGTTGTTTGGTAGCAGATTCTTCATCATAAAGTTTTTTATATCTGTTATAATCAAGCTGTTGTTTCCATACTTTTGCTTTACTGGCATCTACCTGAGCCATTGCAGCAGCAGCTTCTTTTTCTGTAGTACCTGTAGTACTTTCCAACACTTTTAGTTGAGCACGTGCTTTCTGAATCGCTGCCTGAGTCTGTTTTTCCTGAAGAACATATTCGCGGTTATCAATAATCAGCAGTGTATCTCCTTTTTTAACTTCCTGATTTTCTTCAAATTTTACGGCTACAATAAATCCTCCGGCTCGCGAAATAATGGGATTCACATATTCCTGAACCTGTGCATCATTGGTCTGCTCATAGGCATAGTAATTCTTTAACGTAAAACCGCCCCAGACTGCAAGTGCAGCAACAATTAAAAGGGAAATCCATCCTGTCATCTTTGTGATGAGTCTATCGGTGGGAGTATATTTTTTTTTCATTGTATTATAAAATGCCTGTAATGTTTTGTAATAAATAATAATTGTTTTGTGCCATAATTTTGGCGGCTTCCAATTCAAATTTTGTCTGAAGAAGCTGTATATCCGCATCCAGCAGTTCTGTAATCAGAGAGGTCTGGCTGAAATAGGTATTCTTAATGATCCGTGCATTCTCTTTGGCCTGAATGACATTCGCTTCCGCTACCTTTATCTGCTCAAGGGCTTCCTGATATCTTAAATAAGCTTCTTTCACCTGCTGCCTTACCTGATCCTCTGTATTCTTGTGTACCTCTTCCTCTTTTTCAAACTCCAGTTGAGCTGCTTTTACTTTATGGGTATTATGATAAAGGGAAGAAATGGAAAAAGAAGCTTTAATTCCTACTATTCCTAATGAATACCAGTACGGATTATAGGGATAAAGAAAAATCTGCGGATTGGCATAATAAAACTCTCCATACATTCCAATTTTAGGTCTTACATTGGCTTTTACCTGTTTCAGTTTGATCATACTCAGTTCTGTCTGCTGTTCAGAGACATGATAATTAAAAGAATGATCCAGTGCCAGTTTCAAATATTCTTTGTAGGTGGTATTTTCATTCCATTGATTCATTGGAACTTCAGGAATGACGATCTGTTCATCAGGAATACCCAGAATAATATTCAGCTTTTGTGTGGCAATGAGAATATCATTTTCAATGGTAATCAGAGTCATTTTCCGTTTTGACAGTTCAAGCTCTATTCTTAAAACATCACTTTTTAAAACAACTCCGTTTTTATACAGAGCCTGTATTTCTTTAAGCTGTGTTTTCTGATCGGCTATGTCCTGTTTTATAAGATCCCTGAAAATTAATGTTTTCTGGAGTTCAAGATAAAGCGCAGCTGCTTTATAATGAATATCAGAAACCGACTGTTCTTTCTGGATATCCTTAATTTTCTGAAGGGTCTGATTCTCTTTAATCTTAAGATTCAGCTTGTTTCCATTGTAAATATTCAGATAAAAATCTGCTCCCGCTCTGTAGAGCGTATGGATAACTTCATGCTGTGTAGGTTTGGAAAAAATTCCGTTTTCATAAATAGGAATATTAGAAGCTTTTTCTACGGAACCTTTAACATCAATTTCCGGAAGACGTTCTCTTTTGGCATCTTTCACTTCGGCTTCGGCAATGTCTACGTTGATGGTATTAATTCTGATATGGCGGCTGTTTTCCTCAGCTTTCTGCCACGCATCTTTTAAGGAGAGTCGTATCGTATCCTTTGTTGGACTGCCAGTTTGAGCTGATAGAGTGTAGGAAATTCCCAGCATCAGCAATCCGGCGACATAAATTTTCATTTGAATTTTTGAATTATTGCAATGCAAATTTATTGGCAATCCTGAAATTATATTTACCTAAAATAGTCAACTTTTACATGATTCCGGCCAAATGCTTATATTTGTATTTTCATTGGTATTTTAAATTTTTCTATGGGATTAATTGCTGCGCTTCCGGACATTGATAAAGATGACAAAAGTGTATTTGTAATGCACGAAAAATCGGAGAAACTGATTCCTTTTCACAAACATACAAAAGGACAGCTGAGTTATGTAGAAGGCGGTATTGCTTATATTACCATCAACAACAGAACCTACGTAGTTCCGGCAAGACACTTCTTCTGGATTCCGCAGGGAATGGAACATATATTGGAAATTGGGTATACAGCAACTGTTCTGAGATCTCTTTATTTTTATGCCTATGATGATATCTCAGATCCTTTCTACAGCAGGCTGGGAATATATCCGGCATCAGAACTTCTGATCCAGATGATTAAGTACACTGAAATCTGGGACGAAAAACATGTTACCGTAAAAGATGAAAATTTTGAATTTCTGGTGGCTTTAAAAAAAATTCTTCCCAAAACTCATAAACAGCCTTTACCTATTATTCTTCCTGCAACCCATAATAAACAGATGATGAAAATTGTTTCCTATCTGGAATGGAATATCGGGGAAAAGCTTACCCTTGCCAATATAAGCAGCAGATTTGGATTGAGTGAGCGCTCTTTGTCCCGACTTTTCAAAGCAGACATGGACATTTCTTTTCTTCAGTATCTGAAAACATTAAGGATCATCAAAGCCATTGAATTGCTTTTAAATACAGACAAACCCATCAATGAAATTGCTGATGACGTGGGCTACAGCTCCATCAGTGCATTCAGTGATACCTTCCATGAATTTACCCGTTCCAGACCTTCAGACCTGAGAAAGAGTAATAAAGCGATTCAAAATAGTATAGGATAAACTTTTTGCAAATGAGTTATATCAGATTTAGAAAAAATAAAAGACTTATTTATCTTTTATTAAAAATATCTTTCTATCTTTGTCCTATAAAATTCAGAAGAATGTTTTCAAAAACCTGTGAATATGCTTTAAGAGCTTTGATCTATATTGCCCAGCAGTCTAAGAGTGGCAGCAGGGTTGGGATTAAAGACATTTCAAAAAGCATTCATTCACCGGAACATTTTATCGCTAAAATTTTACAGGATCTGAGCAGAAAAGGCTTTGTACAGTCTGCTAAAGGTCCGAACGGAGGTTTCTATATGGATCAGAAAAATCTGAATACCTCTATTGCTGATATTGTAAGAGAAATTGACGGAGATAAGCTTTTCACGGGTTGTGGGCTTGGGCTTGATCAATGTTCAGAAACGCATCCTTGTCCGCTTCATGACCAATTTAAGAGCATCAGACAAGATCTGCGAATCATGCTTGAAACTTCAAAAATTCAAATGTTTGTCGATAATCTGGACTTACAGCTTACTCATTTGAAGGCTTAAAAAAATTTAATCAAATAAAAGATAAAAAGATCTTTATATATGAAATTATATCTTAAAAATCCATTGACATTGATGTTGCTCTGTCTGATGACAGGAATGTTTCTGACAATCAGTTTTTTGGAAACACCTTTGAAATTTCAGGTGCAGGGAATTACCCTTCCTACAGCATTAGGACTGGGAAAACTGATGTTTGGAATATCTACAAAAATACAATGGATATTTCTTACGATCATCCTGATCCTGATGCTCATAAGCCGTAAAAAACATACAAAATTTGACTTTATCATTCTGACTGCTTTGCTTTCTATACTTGCATTAGAGCAACTCTGGCTGCTGCCGGTACTTGATTCACGGGTAGATGTACTTTCATCAGGAAAAACCTTATCTCCTACTCCGCTGCATGATTATTTTATCTATGCAGAAACAACAAAAGCATTCATTCTGATTCTGGCAATTCTATTACAATTTAAAACCCAACCTCATGAAAACAGATCCTATTGAAAAAATGTCCGGACATTGGCTACTGGCTAAAGTTGGTAAAAAAGTACTCCGCCCTGGAGGTCTGGCGCTCACCCAAAAGATGCTCACCATGATTAATATCACTCCTCATGATGATGTCGTTGAATTTGCACCTGGGCTGGGTTTAACAGCACAACTCATCTTAGAAAAGAATCCAAAATCTTATATAGGAATTGATGCTGAAGAAAACGCTGTAAAACTTTTACAAAGAAAGTTTAAACACAGCCAGGCACTCTTTCAGTTAGGAAATGCAACACACAGCTCATTACCAGTGCAGTCCGCAGACAAAGTTTTTGGTGAGGCGATGCTGAGTATGCATGCAGATCACAGAAAATCTGAAATCGTTAATGAAACCAAAAACATTCTGAAACCTCAGGGGTTATATGCTATTCATGAATTGGCATTAATGCCGGATCACCTGGATGAAAATGTGAAACTGCATATTCAGAAAGAGCTGGCTTTAGCCATTAAAGTCAATGCACGTCCACTGACTGTTTCTGAGTGGAAAAAACTGCTGGAAAAAGAAGGATTTAAAGTTTTGCAGGTTGAAACAGCTCCTATGCAACTTCTAAGACCACAAAGAATCATCAGTGATGAAGGACTTTCCGGATTCTTAAAAATTGCAGGAAATATTCTTACAAAACCTAAAATCCGTTCCCGAATCCTTCAGATGAAAAAAATATTCAAAAAATATGAAGACAGCCTTTGTGCTGTTGCCATTCTTGCTCAAAAAATTTAAACAACATCTATTATGAAAGCCCAATTTCTCAATATTGCGATCATCTTAAGTTTATCACTCACAGCGCTTTCCTGCTCTAAAAGTGAAACTACTCCCATCCCCAAAGCAGAACCTTACTCTGCTGAACAGGTAATTCAACCACAGCCCGCAGCGCCAGTTCCCACTCCTTCTCCTTCACCAGATGCCTCAAAACATGAAGGGTTACAACTCATTGAAGGAACTGATTGTCTTACCTGCCATAAAATAGATTCAAAATTAATAGGTCCTTCCTATCAGGAAGTGGCCGCAAAATATACTGAAACAGACCTTGATATGCTGGCACAAAAAATAATTGATGGTGGTAAAGGCAATTGGGGAGAAATTCCGATGACTCCTCATACAGGATTAAGTAAAGAAAATGCCAGACAGATGGTAAAATACATCCTGTCGCTCAAAAAGTAAAAAAATTTAAAACAATAAAAGACAAAAAAGTATTATATTATGAATACAAGAACAGACTTTATAGGACATATGGTTGCTGAAGATTTCAGAACAGCAGCAATTTTTAAAAGACACGGTATTGATTTCTGCTGTAAAGGCGGAAGAACCATTGAAGATGCCTGCAGTAATAAAAAACTTGATGCTGAAAGGATTTATGAAGAACTGGAAGCCCTTCCAAAAAATGAAGGTACTGCCATAGATTTCAACAGCTGGCCTCTGGATCTACTGGCGGATTATATTGAGAAAACGCACCATCGTTATGTAGAAGAAAAAACTTCTGTTTTGCAGGCATTTCTTGATAAGCTGTGTAAAGTTCATGGAGGAAGACATCCGGAGCTGTTCGAAATTAACACCTTATTTAATGACTCTGCGCACGATCTGGCTGCTCATATGAAAAAAGAAGAACTGATTCTTTTCCCTTTTGTACGGAATATGGTAAAAGCTAAAATATCAGGTACATCCCTTCCCCAGGCTCATTTTGGAACAGTGGAAAATCCTGTCCATATGATGGAACACGAACATACAGTAGAAGGCGAACGTTTCAGAAGAATTGCAGAAATCACCAATGAATATCTTCCTCCTGCAGATGCCTGCAATACCTACAAAGTAGCTTTTGCCATGCTTCAGGATTTTGAAAATGATTTACATAAACATATCCATCTTGAAAATAATATCCTCTTTCCAAAAGCCATCCAACTGGAAAAAGAATTTGCCGTTGAATCTTAAAAACTAAAACAGAATGACACCTAAAAAACTTTGGATATGGCTGGCGGTAGTAATGGTTGCTTCATTTGCTGTTCTTATCTTCTATGGAACTGAAATTTACAGAAAAATCCCCCCAATTCCTGACAAAGTAGTAAGCACAGACGGAACTGTTATTGCTACCGGACAGGATATTAAAGATGGACAAAACGTCTGGCAGTCTATCGGCGGACAAACAGTAGGAAGTATCTGGGGACATGGTGCCTATATTGCTCCAGACTGGACGGCCGATTACCTCCACCGGGAATCTGTTCTGCTGCTTGATGAGCTGGCAAAAAAGGATGGAAAAGTTTACAAGGAACTTCCGGATGAAGAACAAGCCAAATATCAGGTACTGCTGAAAAAAGAACTTCGTACCAACACCTTCAATGAAAGCAATAACGAAATTATTTTCTCCCCAGAACGGGCTGAAGTGCAGAAAAAGCTTTCCCTGTATTATTCAAAATTATTCATGGATGATGCTTCCATGGCAAAACTTCGTGATCAGTATGCTATTCCGAAAAATACGATCAAAGATACCGGAAGAATGGCCAAAATGAATGCTTTCTTTGCATGGAGCACCTGGGTTTGTATTACGGAAAGACCGGGAGATGATGTGACATACACCAATAACTGGCCTCATGATGAATCGGTTGGAAATGTTCCTCCACCTTCCCTGCATGTATGGTCTGGTTTCAGTATATTACTTTTATTAGCATGTGTAGGCCTTTTGGTGTTTTATCATGCCAGAAACAAAGAAGAAGAGATCAGTGAAGCGCTTCCACACGAAGATCCGCTGCGAAGCATGAAACCGACTCCCTCCATGAAGGCCACTTTGAAGTACATATGGGTTGTTGCCCTATTAATCCTTGTTCAAATGCTTGCCGGAGTGGTGACTGCTCATTACGGAGTGGAAGGAAGCGGATTTTATGGTATTCCTTTGGATCAGTTTCTACCACAATCGGTTTCCAGAAGCTGGCATGTACAATTGGCCATATTCTGGATTGCTACCTCATGGCTGGCAACCGGACTTTATATTGCTCCTGCCGTTTCAGGATATGAACCAAAGTATCAGAAACTGGGCGTAAATATTCTATTCGGAGCTTTACTGATCGTTGTGCTGGGATCTTTAACGGGTCAGTGGCTCGGAGTTATGCAAAAACTGGGTCTGGTAGATAATTTCCTTTGGGGACATCAGGGGTATGAATATGTAGAACTGGGAAGAGTCTGGCAGATCTTACTGCTCATCGGACTTATTCTCTGGCTGGTTTTAATGGTTCGGGCTCTTCTTCCTGCCTTGAAGCGGAAAGATGGAGACCGTCATTTGCTGACCCTGTTTACTCTTTCATCAGTAGCCATTGCATTATTTTATGGAGCCGGACTAATGTATGGAAGACAAACCCATATGGCGATTGCAGAATATTGGCGATGGTGGGTAGTTCACCTTTGGGTAGAAGGTTTTTTTGAAGTATTCGCAACCGTAGTGGCGGCCTTTTTATTTACAAGATTAGGATTGCTAAGGCTAAAATCTGCAACCAATGCCGTTTTATTCTCAACCATCATCTTTCTTGGCGGAGGGATATTGGGAACGTTCCATCATCTGTATTTCAGTGCTACCCCTACAGCTGTTCTGGCATTAGGAGCTACTTTCAGTGCCCTGGAAATAGTACCGCTTGTTCTGATTGGTTATGAAGCCTATCAAAATTATCAGCTGAGTAAATCCACCCAATGGATTCAAGCCTACAAATGGCCCATCTACTGCTTCATTGCCATGTGTTTCTGGAATTTCCTCGGGGCAGGAATCTTCGGATTTGCCATCAATCCTCCTATTGCTCTTTACTATATTCAGGGATTGAATACCACTGCTGTGCATGGCCATGCGGCTTTATTCGGAGTCTATGGAATTCTGGGAATCGGATTAATGATGTTTGTTTTGCGAGGACTTTATCCTGACCGACAGTGGAATGATAAATTAATAGGATGGGCTTTCTGGCTTATCAATATCGGATTGCTGGTGATGGTAACGATTAGTCTTCTTCCCATAGGTATCATGCAGTCCGTAGCCTCTATAAAAGAAGGGTACTGGTATGCAAGATCTGCAGAATTTATGCAGACTGATACCATGCATTTTCTGAGATGGCTGCGTGTACCCGGAGATATTTTACTGGCTGCTGGTGAGCTGCTTTTCGTTATTTTCATCATCGGACTGAAATTTGGATGGTCGTTGAAAGAAAAACGATAGTATGAATGGTTCAAATCTCGTAGGATTTTTAATCTTTAAAATTTGATGATTTTTACATTACTTGAATTTAATTTTTAACGTAAAAGGAATATTATCATTATGTTTATTTAAGGAAGCGAAGAAGAGCGACTTTGTCGCGGATGAAGCGTTATGGTAATACATTCGCTTAAAAATGATCCATGAAATTAATCAAACCTCTTTGCTCCCTTACAATCATAAGAATTACAGATAAAGCTTTGCGTTGATAAAATGAGATTCTATTAATTCATTCTGATTTACATTAAAAAAGCCTTTAAATTCAATATTTAAAGGCTTTTTATTTGGTAGTTTATTGTGTTGCTTTCATCATTGCATCGGTAATTTCAATTTCCTTTTTCCTGGAATAAGTAGAGTCAAAAGGTTCCATCACATTGAATAAATACTGATAAAAAGGAGCAATCTGACGTATATTTTCAGATTCCTTCACTGCATTATTTTTGTCCATTTGCTGCAGCCTTTTTATAAAAACGCTGAATTTCTTATCAATGGGTTCAATAGATTTCAAAAGGTATTCATGACCTTTTTCTCTCTGTCCTAAGGTCTTGTAAGCATCCGTTACCGCTGCTACAACCAATGCATATTCCATCGGTTTTGACCTCATCTGTCTTCTGGCCATTGCTTTAAATGACGGAGAGAGATTCTGATAGTAATCATATTCTTCAAATATTTCTTTTTTAAGGGTTTCTGCCAGCTGAAGACCTTTCTGCTCCTGCCCTGCAACAATATATCCGGTAACCATTGCACTTAATGAGCGCGGATCATTGTACTTCTCAGCAGGAATTTCTTTGGCAGCAAGATCCAGTAATTCCAGTGCCTTAGCTTTTTGTCCGCTTATTACCAGTGCAGAAATAGCTCTGCCCACAGACATTCTGTAGCCCAGAATATTGGAGGTAGCCGTTTCATCATAATAAATACTGAGATCTTTAAAGTTGCCCCATCTGAAGTTTTTCACCACCTGATAAAGAGAGTTGGCATCTACCCTTCCCTTATCTCCATCCGGACTTTGAGGTGTACGAATAGGAATCAGCCTGTAGCTGAAGCCATCAAACTGAAGATAATCATCTAGATAAAAAATATTTTCACTGTCATACATTCCGCCTGATGAGAAATTTACAGGTCGCTTCCAATCAAAATTGGCCAGCATATCAAGTATCATCAGATTACTTTTATAAAGTGTATTGGCTTCGTAATTGATCATAATCTGATCCACAGCGTTGGGAAGATCAGCTTGATTAATGATTCCATATTTCACGGCATTTTCTTTATTTACCGGAAGTATAAATTTACTGACCGGAAGAATATTGTATTTTTCATATTGTTTGTCCCCAAAGTACATCTTCAGCAATTCATCTTTTTCTGATGATTTTAATTTCAGGAATTTCATAGCATCCTTCAAAGTCAAGGAATCCTGCGTCAGATATTTTCTAAAATCCTGGAAAGTGTTGTCCGGAGCTCCCTGTTCTTTAAGCATTTGGAAAAGTCCTTCCCAATCTTCTTTTTTCATCAGATATACCTGATCATTTACGCCATCCCGATACTCTTCATGAGTTAATTCACCTGGAATTCCCATTGCATTGTATGTTCTTCTTTTTACCTGATCGATATTCCATGGAGTGGCCAAAAGGGTAAAATTTACCGTTTTTACATCATTCCTGAACCTTTCTGTTTCCTGAATGGCCCATACCGGAAAAGTATCATTATCCCCATAAATAAACATGATATCGTTTTTAGGAAGTGACCGTAAAAATGAATAGGCATAATCGCGGGCTGCTGTTTTTTTGCTTCTGTCGTGAGAAGTATAATTTTGGAATCCCATCATCAAAGGAATTCCTAATAAAATAACTCCCGGAAGAATATTGGAAACATTGGATTTCACCTTAGACTGAATCATCAAAAGGATGGCTCCGGCTCCCAGACCAATCCAGATGGCAAAGGCATAAAATGAGCCTACCATGGCATAATCTCTTTCTCTTACTTCAAATGGTTTTACTCCGGTATAAAAAACAATTCCCATACTTGTCAGAATAAACAGGGAAAGAATGGCATAAAACCGTCCAAAATCTCTGTTCAGCTGGAAAAAGAAACCAATAAGTCCTACAATCAATGGAAGAAAGAAAAACTTTACGGTACTTTCATTTTTAAATTGGGCAGGCATATGATCCTGATCCCCAAGCAAAGCATTATCGATAAAAGAAATCCCTGATATCCAGTTTCCTTTTGTACTTTCCATATGACCCTGAAAATCATTTTGTCTTCCTACAAAATTCCACATCAGATATCTGACAAAGTAATATCCGTTCTGGAATGAAATAAAATAATCCATATTCTGGGCAAAAGAAGGACGCTGTACCTTGATAAGATCATAAGGTTTCACTTTCAGATAATCTTCTGCTGTGATGGAATCTCCTTCATATTTGGCTCTCAGTTCTTCAAAAATACGTTTGGCTTCCGGATTGTCTGCAACCTCTTCGTTATCATAATTAAAAGTAAAATCCGGAGCCCCATATAAAGAAATATAGTTTGCCGTTACCTCTTTATCTTCATTGAACATCCTTGGCATAAAACTTATGTGCGATTTATTAAACACATAGTTGAATCTTTCTCCGGTCTTTCTGTACGTTCCGGTTTTTTCATCTTTTTCGTAAATATCTCCGGTAATCTCCCTTTTGTAACTTCCGTCTTCATCTTTTTCCAGTCCGTTTTTATCAAGAAATGCGGTGTAATTCTGTCCGTAAATAGTGGGCCAGTCACCATATTGTACTCTGTTATAATAATCTCTCATCCCGATCGCCGTATCCGGATCATTAAGATTCATCGGAGGATTGGCATTGGCTCTGATGGGAATTACCAGCCAGCAAGAGAATCCAATGATCATATAGACAATGGATAAAACTACAGTTTGGTATATCTTTCTTTTGGTTTTTCTGGCATATTTAATCAGGAAATAACAGATTACTGTCATAAGGATAAATGCAGCAACGGTTCCCGAATGGAAAGGAAGCCCAACACCATTTACTAAAAAAATCTCAAGCTTTCCAAACAGGGTCATAATCAAAGGGAAAATAATCTTGAATACCAAGGCCAGAATTCCCAATGTGATTCCATTAGCCAGCATAAAACTCTTCCAGGAAAAAGTATAGTTTCTGGTATAATAAACAAGGCAGATAGCAGGAATTGCCAGCATACACATCATATGTACTCCCACAGAAAGTCCTATGATAAAGAAAATAAGAATGACCCATCTTTCGTTATCAATAGCTTTGTATTCGTTTTCCCATTTGGTGATGAGCCATACCAGCAAAGCAATAAACATGGAAGCCATTGCATATACTTCTCCTTCTACTGCTGAAAACCAAAATGTATCTGAAAATGTAAAACATAAAGCTCCGATCACTCCGGAAAACAGAATCGCGCTTTCCTGATGTTTTGTAAGGTCTTCAAAATCTTTATGTAAAAGTCGTCTTAAAAAATGGGTAATTGTCCAGAACAGGAACAGAATGGTAAAAGCACTGAATAACGCTGACATCGCATTGATCACAATAGAATAATTTTCAGCATTTCCTAATGCAAAAATACTTGCCACGGCTCCCATAATCTGAAATAAAGCGGCTCCCGGAGCGTGAGTTACTTCCAGTTTTACCGCTGAAGAGATATATTCTCCACAATCCCAAAAACTCAAAGAATGTTCTATCGTTGAAAGATAAGTAATAAGTGCAATAGCGAAAAGGAACCATCCCAGCACGGTGTTCCATTTTTTAAAAGACCAGTTTTTCATATAATATTTTCCAATATTGATATGACAACCAGAGGAAAGAGTTTATTACATTTACCTTATTTTATTCTCAAACCACAAAAGTCTTACTATAGTTTAATTAAGTTTAAAAACAATGCTGCAAAAAGTTCATATAAGAAGAAGTAAATCAAAGACTTCAAATAACTTAAGTGTACTTTAACACTCAAAATAGAAGCTTAGAAACAAATTCAAAAACTTTTGTGACTTTTGTGGTTTAAAAGAATTTATATTTCTTAAATGGTAAAATTTTAATACGTATTATTCAAGCCTCCATCCAAAGGAATACTTGTTCCGGTAAGATAGCCTGCATATTCTGAAGCGAGAAAAGCTACAAGATGTCCATATTCTTCAGGTTTTCCGAATCTTTTCATAGGAATTTTATTTTCCCTCGCCATTCTTATTTCTTCTGCCGGAGCGCCCGTTTGCTGAGCTTCATGCGCAACCAGTTTTTGAATTCGTTCAGTATCGAAATACCCTGTTAAAACATTATTTACTGTAATATTATGTTCGGCAATCTCATTGGAAAGTGTTTTTGCCCAGGCCATTACTGCAGAGCGGATAGAATTTGATAAGGCCAGGTTTCCGATCGGTTCTTTTACTGATAAAGAGGAAACATTGATGATACGCCCATTTCCCTGTTTAATCATATGAGGCAGAGCCCATAATGTTGTTTCACAAACTGTTTTAAAAAGAAGATCAAATGCTTTCTGATAATCCTCGGCATTCTTATCCTGTGCTAAACCAGGTTCCGGTCCATTGGTATTATTAACCAGAATATCTACGGAATGATCATTGAAATATCCTGCTATTATTTTCTTATACCTTTCAAAATCCGAAAAGTCAGCGACCAGATAGCTGTGTTTCTGATCAGAAGTGATGACCGGCAGTGAAGAAACAAAGGCTTTAAGTTTTGTTTCATTACGAGCCATAACGGTAACATTAGCGCCACATTTTGCCAGTTCTAAAGCAATTCCTGCTCCTATTCCCTGGGTTGCTCCTCCTACTAAAGCATTTTTTGAAAAAAGTTGAATATTCATATGATCTTTGGATATACTAATTGGTATAGGATAAATGTAAGAAAAAACCTCCAAATTATATTTTGAAGGTTTAATTTTTTAAGCTCTGTTTCTCATTTATTTTACGGCTGTAGCTTCAAGTTCCACCTTTAAAGTTTCAAACAAACCTTTTACTTCAAGCATTGTTACGGCCTGTTGAAGCTTATGCCTTGCAATCCACTCCTGGAGAATGGGAAAGTGAGGCCAGAGCTCTTCAGTAGAAGTTGTATAGATATTTAATCTTACTATATTTCCACATTCATATCCTGCGGAGCTGATCACCTCTTCCAGATTGGCAATAGCCTGTTCCAGCTGAGATTTCATATCTTTATCACTGGATATTCCATCAGGATCAATAGCTGCCTGTCCGGAGCAGTATAAAGTACTTTCAACATTTTTTACTTCTACAGCTTGTGAGTAGCTTCTCTCCTCCTGCCATTTCCATGGATTAACTGTTCTTTTTTCCATTGTATTGAATTTGTTATCTGTTATTACCATACAAAATTGCACAACAGATGCAGTAAATTCGTGTGATCCGGATCACGATTATCATGTGAGCATAATCACTTTACAGAGGCAGGCGGCTTAACGTTTCTCTGGAAACACCTAAATAAGCTGCTAAAAGAGACTTCGGAACGCGCTGTACAAGAGATGGATATTTTTTCAAAAGCTGGTCATACCGTTCTTTTATTCCCGTTGTCATCATGGAAATAGTACGCTGCTGGGCCGAAATGAAACCCATATAAGCTTTTTCAAGGAAGAAATGCTCCAGTTTTGGAAGTTGGGCACAGAGTTTTTTGTAATCAGCTAACGTAAGGCATAATACTTCTGTATCTTCTATACATTCCACAGACATGGTTGCTGTATTTTGTTGATAATAAGCGGGAAAATCTGTTTCCCACCAGTCTTCCATGGCAAACCCTACAATATGTTCTTTCCCTGTTTTGTCTGTATACACCAACTTCAGCAAGCCTTTCAATACAAAATAATTGTAAGGTACTGCTTCTCCTTCCTGCACTAAAAACTGATGCTTTTTATATTTTTTATAGGTGAAACAGGATGATATGAATTCAAATTCATCATCATTAAGAGGAGTTATTTTTTCGATGTGGTTTCGCAGCTGATCCAGCATATTCAGTTTCTTTACCCTATAAAATTACAATTTAATCCTAAGGTTTCTCTTTCAACAGTTCGTCCATCTGTTTATAAAATGAATCTTTACTATAATCTGCAAATCCTTTATGATACAAACGGATTTCCCCTTTTTTATCCAGAACAACAGTAGTAGGCAAAGAACCGCTATACAGTACAGCAGGAATATTTCCAGCCGGCACCAGAAAAGGAACCGTGAAGCCTTCTTTTCTTAAATAAGATTTTCCTAAGGCAACATTATCATCAAGATTTACGGTAAGAAATACCATATCAGGATTGTTTTTATATTGATCATATAGTTTCTGGACAGATGGGAACTCTGCTCTGCACGGAGGACACCATGATGCCCAAAAGTTAATGAAAACTACTTTATTCCGGAAGGCAGAAATATCTATGATCTTTTCATCCTCATTTTTCAGAATAAATCCGGCATAGGAAACTCTGGTTGAATTATTTTGTGGTTCTTTTGGTTCTGATATGCTGGAATTGAGAATTCCTGTGGAAGCAACCTGTCTCATCAGCCAAACTTTTGCATCTTTATTCACTAAGATGACAATAAACAATACCGTGAGTATTATAGTAGAAACATTTTTCCTTAGCCATGTTTTCAGATTTTCCATTTTCTTCCGCTTAATTCTTAGCCAATATAAGATTAATATTTTGATCAAAAATCCGGAAGAATTGTTTTTACAATAAAAAGCCTTCAAATACTTAAATTTAAAGGCCTTTCTCTGTGTTTTTACTTTAAGTTATGATCATGGTAAGATTCTTTAAAAGCTATATTTTATTCAACAGTTTCTTTCTGAAAATAAAAAGGAGCGAACTGAAAAATGTCAGATAGGCAATATTGAATATTGCACCTCCCACCCAACCAGAAAATGGAAGCGGTAAGAGTCCTTTTATAGGGATAATACATAAAGTCAGTACAAATGGAGTCAGCAAAGCCATCCATCTCGGCAACAGTGTTTTATTTAAAAGAATACATACAGCCAATGAAATCCAGCCCACCGCCAGTACTCCAATAGCCATTCCCCATGCGATATTCAGCATTTTCATAAAACCTCTTCCTGTTTCCAGAAGATAAGGATGAGCAACTGAATCGGTGTGATAAACCGCCTTATAAATCTCTCCAACATAGAAGAATCCGGCATGCCCTAAAGGCGACAAAACTGCCCCGGCCAATAAAATCCAATAGACAAAGACTGCATACCATTTCTGGGTATCTTTGAAAAACTGATACACCAGCCATGTGGCAGGAAGCAGCAAAGGACCAGTAAGCGCTCCGATCAAAGCTCCAAACATCAATCTGGAAGAGGAACCTTCCAACATTAAAGTGGCAAATTCAACATTTACCTGATCTGCATAGGTCTTTGAAAATAATGGATAATCTGAAGGATCCGGATCAAATCCGGCAACATACACATCACCGATGATCCAACATACTGAAACGGCTATGGCAGCTGCAAAAGACCAGTTTATTTTGGCTGAAAATTTCATAATTTTTATATCATTAATGGTTAGCAAACTTTACATCATTCCTTTGTATAGGTTCTTCATGAGGAATTAGAAAAGTGAATTTTTATTATTAAGAACAATTCTAAATAATAATTATCTTTGTGCAAAACTACCCTAAATAGGTAACAGGATGGGTACGTAAAACGGAATAAAAAGTCCGCAAAAAGGAAATTCTAAAAAGGGAAGCAAAATGACAGTAAGACTATATGATAAAAACTTTGGAAACCTACTGATGGAGAAGAATTATCCTGCTCCTTATTTCTTTAATGACGGGGAAATTCAGGAATGCATCACCCAGCTCTTTCCTCCCTATGGAAATGGTTTTTATCACGAAATAAGTTTCGCCAACGTTCATATCAGTTTCGGAAATATTTTATTGCCGAAGCGGCTTCAGCTGTACCTGGAAAGTGATTTTGATTCGGTAGAAATGCATTTTACCCTTAAAGGAAAAAGTAAGGCGATTTCAGGTAACTTCCAGAAAACTGTAGCATTTGACAGCTATCAGCACAATATTATTTATGCCCATCATATGGAAGGCAGAATGGAATTTGAAGGCCCGGAAATGCATTTATTTGAAATCAATCTGGCTCCGGAATTCTTTAAAAAATTTCTGCCTGAGCATTCGGGAGTATTTGAAATATTCAGAAACTCGATCGAAAGACAAAATTCCTCTCTCCTCCAGCCGGAACACAACCGTATTACCCAGGAAATGTATCAGATCCTGAATGACATTATGCATTGCAGCAGAAAAGGTATATTCAAACGAATCTATCTTGAAGCCAAAGTAAGTGAACTTCTTCTGTTACAGCTTGAACATTTTTTTGACCGTGACTCCTTCCCTTCTTCTCTTCAGAAAAAAGATATTGAAAAAATGTACGATGTAAGAGATTATATTATCAATAATCTGAATGCAGATAGTTCACTGAATGACCTTGCCCATCTGGTAGGAACTAATGAATTTACCCTGAAGAAAGGCTTTAAAGAAATTTTCGGGACTACCGTATTTGGATTCTGGAATGATCTCAAAATGGCACAGGCAAAAAAACTGCTTCTCGACAGCAATCTGAATATCAGTGAAATTTCCGACAATATCGGTTATAAAAACCCAAGACATTTTTCAGCAGCATTTAAGCGAAAATTTAACATAGTACCCAGCAAACTCAGAAACAGGTAACAGCCAGCACGCTTTTGAGCTCTTTCTGATCGATTTCTTATACCTGACCATAATAAAATTCAACTCATCATCGTTAATAATTTGTTTTTAACAAAATCCATTGAAAAACAACAATAAATCAATATACAATGCATAATATTATTTTTTGTGTAACAGTCTTATTTTATCCTTGCTATTACAATTTTCAAAAACCTGTTTTTTCAATGGATTTATTTCATAATTAAATTGTTACGTGTAACAAATCCTCTGTTCATCCAACTAATCGTACATCATCAAAACATTAATTCATATACAAGAGATCTACTACTTTAAAATAAACTAATGCAAACATCCTTTCTAAAAATCACCGCTGCCACCGCTGCACTCTGTTTCAGTACCCTGGCAATGGCCCAACAAAACTATTCTGTAAGTGGAACCGTGAAAGACAAAAAAAACGGTGAATTGCTCATCGGAGTATCTGTAAAAGTAAGCGAAGATCCCACCATCAATGTTGTTGCCAATGAATATGGCTTTTATTCCCTTTCACTGCCTGAAGGGAATTATACCCTTATTATTTCTTACCCTGGATATAGAGATTTTGAACAGCAGATCAAAGTAGACCAGAATATAAAGCTTGATCTACCTCTTCTTCCTGCGGAGACAGAAGCAAAAGCGATTGATGAAGTGGTAATAACCGGAATCAAAAAGGATAAAAACTTAACCTCAGCGCAAATGGGAGCAGAAACGCTGAGTATTAAAAATATAGAAAAACTTCCTGTTCTTTTTGGAGAAAAGGATGTCATGAAAACCATACAGCTTTTACCGGGTATTAAAAGTAACGGTGAAGGAAGCAGTGGTTTCAGTGTAAGAGGTGGTGCTACCGACCAAAACCTGATATTACTGGATGAAGCTCCGGTTTATAACGCCTCTCACCTTCTTGGGTTTTTCAGTACATTCAACAGTGATGCCCTGAAAGATGCCAGCATCATTAAAGGAAACAGTCCGGCTCAATATGGAGGCCGACTTTCTTCTGTGCTGGATGTTAAAATGAAAGACGGAAACAATAAAGATTATAACATCAACGGAGGAATTGGTCTGATCAGCAGCAGACTGAGTGTAGAAGGTCCTATTCAAAAGGAAAAATCTTCATTCATTGTTTCAGGAAGAAGAACCTATGCCGATTTGTTCCTGAAAACCAATAAAGATTATAAAGACAACAAGTTATATTTTTATGATCTCAATCTGAAAGCCAATTATCAGATCAATGAAAACAACCGTATTTACCTTTCCGGATATTTCGGAAGAGATGTTTTGGGACTGGGAGATACTTTCAATACAGATTGGGGAAATACAACGGCAACGTTGAGATGGAACAGCATCATCAGCAGTAAATTATTCTCCAATACCTCTTTCATCTACAGCAATTATGATTATAAAATCAGTCTAAAAAATGATGATACCGTATTTGATTTAAATTCGAAAATCCGTGACTGGAATCTTAAGCAGGACTTTACCTGGTTTGCCGGAAACAAACACTCTGTACGTTTCGGTCTGCAGTCTATTTATCATACGCTAACTCCGAGCAGTGCTTCCGGAACTACGGTGAGCAGTTTTACAAGAAATCCGAGATACTCGTGGGAAAATGCCGTGTACATCAATGATGATTATAAAGCAACAGAAAAGCTAACCATCAATTATGGGGCAAGGCTTTCCATGTTCAGTGTATTGGGAGGCGATACATTCAATACCTATGAGAATGGTGTGCTTACCGACAGCCAGTTTTTAGAGAAAGGAAAATTCGGGAAAACATATGTGAATATTGAACCGCGTATTAGTGCCAACTATCGCATCAACGAAGTCAGCAGTGTAAAAGGAGGATATTCCCGAAACACCCAGAATCTTCATCTTTTAAGCAACAGCAACAGCGGAAATCCTACCGATCAGTGGATAGGAAGCAGCTATACGGTAAAACCGGAAATTGCAGATCAGATCAGTGTGGGCTACAGCAGGAATTTCAACAACAATAATTATGAATTGAATGCTGAAGTTTATTATAAAGATATGAAAAACCAGATCGACTTCAAAAATGGGGCTCAGATTGGTTTTGACACTGGATCCGATGTAGAAAGTGAACTGTTATTTGGAAAAGGAAGAGCCTACGGTCTGGAACTTATTGCCAAAAAGAAAAGCGGAAAACTGACAGGATGGATTTCCTATACGCTCTCTAAAACAGAAAGAAAGATTAACGGAATCAATAATAATGAGTGGTATAATGCCAGAATGGATAAGACTCACGATCTTTCTATTGTTGCTACTTACCAGCTTAATCCAAAATGGAGTTTTTCAGGATTGTTTGTGTACAGCACAGGAAATGCGGTTACCTTCCCTACCGGAAAATATGAGTTGAACGGACAAACGATCTTCCAGTACAGCAACAGAAATGCTGACAGAATGCCGGCCTATCACAGAATGGATCTGAGTGCAACGTATGAACCAAGTTCCAATAAACGCTTCCGTGGTTCATGGACATTCGGTATTTACAATCTTTATGGCCGTGAAAATGCTTACACTATTAATTTCGAAGACAATCCAGACCGTCCCGGAACTACGCGTGCCATGCAGACCTCTTTATTCCGCTGGGTACCCAACATCACTTATAACTTCAAATTCTAAATCATGAAAAATACATTTTATATCATAGTATCTCTTTTTGCATTAACCTCTTGTGAAAAGGAGATTGATCTGGATCTGAATGATCAAAGCGGGAATATTGTTATTGAAGGAAATATAACCAATCAATCCGGACCTTATACGGTAAAAATAACAAAATCAGTAAGTTTCTCAGAACCGAATCAATATCCGGCGGTCACGGGAGCTCAGGTCATTCTAAGTGATGATATGGGACAAACCGAAACCCTTCATTATGCAGGAAACGGTATGTATCAAACGACAACTTTCGCCGGAGAGCCTGGCAGAACCTATACCCTGAAGGTACAGGCCGAGGGAAAACAGTATACTGCTCAAAGTACAATGCCTGAAGTAGTCTATTTCGATGGATTGAAACAGAGTTCCTTTAAATTTGGAGATAAAATCACTTATACCCTGTTACCACTCTTTACAGATCCAATGCCACTGGGAAACCGTTATCTTTTTAGTTTTACGATCAATGATCTTCCCAAAAAATACATGAATACTTTTTCAGACAATGTGAACAACGGATTGCCTAACCAACAGCCTTTGATTCTCCCTAATGACGATAATAAAGGCAGAGACCACGAAGTGGTAGTAGGTGATAAAATCCATGTGGAAATGCAGTCTATCGACACCAACATATTCACTTATTACAGTGCCTTACTTCAGATTTCCGGCGGCAATGGCGGAACCGCTACTCCAGCCAATCCTCCAAGTAACATCAGCAATGGAGCATTGGGATACTTTTCAGCTCATACAACAGATACGGAGACTTTTGTCATCCAGCCTGTTACTCCATAAATGTAAAAAAGGATATTCCCACTACGGAATATCCTTTTTTTATTCTCCGTTCTATCTTAATCTCCTTTTTAAAGCGTAATACCTGTACAGGAGTTTATCATACCTGATTACACAAAACAGCAATCCTGCAGTTGCAATCAGTGTTTTTAAATAGATCATACTATAAACAAAACCACCCATCATACATCCCGAAAAAAAGCAGGCAATAATGACCAGTTTCAGGGTGATATTCTTTTTAAGCTGACGCTGTTCATTTTCCCGCTCCTTAAAAAACAGTTTTGAAAGCTCTATTCCCAGATCGGTAAACAATCCCGTAAGATGAGTGGTTCTCACTACAGACTGGGATACTCTCGTCACCAATGAATTCTGAACGCCCATGGCAAAAAGTAAAAGTCCCGCAATAGTATAAGGAGATATTGAGATTCCGAGTGTCTTATCATCTGCTATTCCCACAAAACCCAATATCAGAATTTCGGTAATCAAAGGGATGAGATGCGGACGGAACATTCTGCGCCCGAACGAAAATTCAACCATAAAACTTGAACAGAAAGCTCCTCCCAGAAAACATAGAATGAAGATAAAGTAAGTAAAGGCTTCGCTATAATGATCGAGAAGAATCTCTTCGGAAAAGAAGGCAAAATGCCCCGTTATATTAGTGGTAAGTACTTTAACAGATAAAACACCTACAATATTCACGATCCCGGCAACAAATGACAGGGCTGAAGCCAGTTTGAGATTGTGAAAATAAGTTCTGTTTTTCCCTCTGTGTCTGAACATTTTAAACTTCTGTAAGGCTGGTATCTCATGTTATCTTTTATAACTTAAAAACAGCTGGATAAGATAAATAAGTAAAAAAATAAATAAGAAATGTCAGCATACAGCTGTGAAAAACATATCCGCTTAAATATTTATCCAGTGTTCTATATAGATTTACTACATCCTTTTTACCATAAAATTCTATTTTTTTGTAATAAACAATGAGTCTGCAAATGAAGCAAAAATAGCTTTTACAGGCCGCTTCAAAATGTTCTGTACCCTATTTCAGAATCAATTTTATTACTTTTGTAAAAGTAATCCGTTCAGGAAGAAAAGCTTGTGATATAGATCGGCTTAAAATGTGATTTAAGTTAAAAACTGAGCGTAGATTCAACATCATGTAAAGTAAAATTATGATCTCAAAATTTATTTTTAATAATCAGTATCTTTTTGATGAACTCCCTGAATATGATAAGAATCTTCTTACAGGAGCGATGAAAACCAAAAACTACCGTAAAAATGAGCCTATATTTACAGACGGGACAAAGCCTAATGGCGTTTACTATCTTAACGAAGGGAAAATAAAGAAATACAAGGTTGATAATGACGGAAGGGAACAGATTATTTACATTTACAGCTCCGGTGAATTTTTCGGGTATTCTGCTATTCTGAGCAATGAATCTTATGGAGATACCACCTCAACGCTGGAAAATTCTGTTATCTCATTTATTTCTAAAGACAATTTTATGGATATCCTCAGTCAGTCATCCGTTCTTTCAAGGCTGCTGCTGAAATCTTTAAGTCATGAATTCAGTGTGATGGCAAATCTTATCGCTGTTCTGTCTCATCGTACAGTACGGGAAAGAGCGGCTCTCAGTTTACTGATTCTTCACGATAAGTATACATCAAATGATGCTCCTGATGATGAAGTATTCATTTCTCTTTCCCGTGTGGATCTTGCCAATATGGTGGGAACTGCCAGAGAAACTTTGGCCCGCATCATCAATGATTTTAAACAGGAAAAATTAATCAGATCTGAAGGAAGGAAAATACAGATCATCGACTTTAAGCGATTGATTCATATTGCTAATTTCTATTAATTTTATCTTCTTAAAAATGAACATTTAAAATCCTCAGTTCTCTACTGACAGCCTGTTGTCATAAGTGTCTATTACCTTTGTTTCAAATTAATTCAAACAAAATACCTTATGAAACTTACCTCATTAAGACTCATCAGTAAAGACATCAAAGCAGCAGTAGAATTTTATGAACAGGCTATTGGATTATCTGCCCGATGGTATACTGAAGATTTTGCAGAACTTTCTGCTGACTCCATTACCATTGCCATCGGAAGTACCCGAACGATGAAAATGTTTTCGGAGGGTCTGACAGATTTCGCAGGAACAAAATCAATCATTATCGAATTTCTGGTTAAAAATGTAGATGAAGAATATGAAAGAATCAAAAATATAGCTTCTGAAATTATTCAGGAGCCAACAACCATGCCTTGGGGAAACCGATCACTTCTGTTCTGTGATCCGGATGGAAATATGATAAACTTTTTTACTCCTGTAAGTGATGAGGCTGTAAAGAAGTTCAGCTAAACCTTTCTTCAATAAAAATAAAACCTCGCTGTTCATCAACGAGGTTTTTGTTCTAATTTTAAAATTCACTCTTATTTCCCAAGGAATTCAATGGCTTTCGCTACAAAAGTATCATGATACTGATAAAAAGAAGCATGGCCTGAGTCCGGAAATATAACCAGTTCTGCATCATCTAAATGCTGAGCCATATTTTTAGCATTCTGAACCGATACCGGAAGATCATTTTCACCATGAACAATTAATACCGGTTTTTTGATTTTTTCAATTTCCGTAAGAGCATCAGCATTGGGTTGAGCCCAGCTCAAAACCGCCGTAAACTGTGCGTTGGAAGCAGCATCATTTAATGGAAGATCTCTGTCTGTGGTACGAAGCTGAACTCTTGCGAAAGATGCTTTACCTTCTCCTGTACTTTGAGCAGATTCTGTAAACCCAAATTTCAGATAGGAAGCTTCGGGACTTAATCCGGCTGTTCCTGCAATAATATTAGGCAGATTCGACAATCCGATTGCTCCTTGCGGACCTGTTCCTGTTAAAATTACTTTGTTGATCAGTGACGGATTGGTCAGCACAATTCTCTGGGCAACAAATCCTCCCATAGAAAACCCCATGATATTCACTTGGGTCAAATTTAAAGCTTTGATAAAATCTACGGCATCGTCAGCCATTGCCTGAACAGTATTCGGGGTTGTTCCTTTTGAGGAAGCCACTCCTTTATTGTCAAAGATAATTACTTTATACTTTTTTGCCAGTCCGTCTGTCACTGCAGGATCCCAGTCATCCATTGAGCCTCCTAACCCCGGCAACAGTACCAATGGAATGCCGTCTTCTTTTCCCAGCACACGATATGCAATGGCATTTCCTTTAACCGTTATGAATTGGGTCTTGGCCGTTTGGTGGTTTCTGTTTTGTACCTCCTGTGTCGTCGTGGGAGGCTCATTTTCTTCCGTGCAGGATACGGTCACTACGGTAAAAAGAGTTAAACATAATAAGCTTACGGCTGAGATTTTTCTGATTGTTTTCATTGTAGTTTATTTTTGTATGATTATGGTGCAAACATAAAACACAAAAACAGGCAGGACACTCAAAAGCTTTATCAACAGGACATTTTAATGAGTTAATTAGACATTTTTGAAGGTGAAAATTAAAATTCCTAAAACTGTTTTTAAAACTCTTTGGATTTTTTCAATGCAATAAGGGCTTCCATTGCTTTCTCAGCATCTTCTTTCGCTATAAAAATATGATCATGAAAATAAGCGGCAACCACATTGCAGCTGATATTTTCCTTTTTCAAGGCATTGGCAAAAGCTGCGGTGAGCCCTATGGCTTCCAGAGAGGAATGAATAGTGAGCGTGATCCATGAAGAAATATAACTATAGGGCATTTTCCATTCATCGGCTATCGTTCTTTCCAGCACAATGGTAATGGCTTCATGTTCCCGGAAGAAAAACAGAATCTTTTCTATATCCGGTATTCCGTTTAAAGTTTCAACAGTGCAAAACACAAATTCTCCGGCATTCAATACAGGTTCCATATTCTGAATCAAAACCGATAAGTCTTTTTCTCCTGACATCTTTTTTTTGATACAAAACTAAGGGATAGATGGCAGCATTCTGTTTATCATTTGATAAAAAAACACTCAAACATCCAATTAAAAAAGGGAGAAAAATAGATTCCTCGTTCAAAAACAAAAAAAGAGGCTGTCTGCCTCCTTTTTGTTTGTAATGTAACCTATCAACTGAACCTCACTATATGTGTTTGTGTTTTTTTTTGATCATTTGGCTTTTTTTAAGAAGTCCGTTTAAGGTTATTCATACACTTCTTTTAATTTCATCAGTGTGTATTAATTTTCATCATTTGTGTTCTTATAACTATCCATTTATTATTTGTATAGCTATCATCATTTGTTGTTTTTTGTGTATGAAATTTTATTCCTTCAAAAAGCATTTCTCAGTTGCTTTTTTCATTACTTAAATTTCATAGTACAAAGGAACAACATTACAACATAAAATCTTCTATAAACCCCATCGATACATGTCGATCGACTTATAGATATTTATCGATGAAATATTATTTTCTGACAATAAGAAGTGAATAACCCCTTAAAACACTATAGCTTATGATGGGTTTTGACAAGTTCAACAAGCTCAACCATATTTTCAATCTTTAGTTTTTCAAAGATATTTTTTTTGATGGTGCTTACTGTATTTTGTTTGATATTCAGGCTGTTTGAAATTTCCAGGTTTCCATATCCTTCAGCATAAAGTTCTGCAATCTGAAGTTCTCTTTTGGTTAAACTGTTGAGTGGACTTATCAGATCCGGATTGTATACAAGCTGTACCAATAGATCCCGTAAAAGATTAGAAAAATATTCTCCTTTCTCGATAAAGGTTGTAATGGCCTCCCTTACCTCTTCTTCTTCACTCAGTTTACTCAGATAGCCATTCGCACCGGCTTTGATAAATTTAAGGCCATGCAGTTCCTCTTCAAGTCCTGTAAAAATCAAAATTTTAAGATCTGGATTTACACTTTTCATCTGAGGTAAAATATGAAGACTGTTTCCATCCGGGAAATGGGCATCAATGACGGCCATTTCTACTCCTTTTGACTCTATGATCTCCAATACCTGATGTAAGGATGAAGTCTGATAAATCTTAGCGTGAGGAATAATATCACTGATTACGATTTCCATTCCCTGGCGTACAATGCTGTGATCGTCTGCAAGCAGGAAAACAATCTCTTTATTTTGAATTGGTGTTTCCATTTTTATTACTATTTAAATTGATCCTGAATGTCACTTTCGTTCCTTTGTGCAGTTTACTTTCAACTGATATATCACCATCGAAAAGTTCAACAATTTCTTTGACCAGATTAAGCCCAAGTCCTGCTCCCAGATTATCCACCTCATCAGACACCATTCCCTGATAATAAGGATCAAAAATTTTACCAAGATCCGATTCTGATATTCCTACTCCGGTATCTCCTACCGTTGTGATCAGGGAAATTTTATTTTCTCCAAGAGATTCCGTAGCCATCACCAGATCAATCTGTCCGTTTTCTGTAAACTTGTTGGCATTTCCGAGAATATTCATAAAAATCTGGTTGATTCTGATGTTATCCGAAAATACATTCAGATTCTCCGGAATTCTGTCTGTTACCACAAACCTGTTATTTCTCGTTTCCAGATAAGGCGTAATCACCTTTACAATAGAACTGATCTCCTCTTTAAGATTGAAAACTGAGGGTATAAGTTCTTTTTCAGCATTTTCATTTTTGGTGTATTCTAAGATCTGATTAGACTGCAGAAGCAATGTACTATTGGTAAATTTGATCGATTTAAGATAATCCTTTATCGTTTCATCTTCCGTCGTTCTGTGGATCTTATCTATGAAAATATTGATAATTTTTAACGGAGACCTCAGATCATGGCTCAGCATTCCCAGAATCCTGTTTTTAAAATTAAGGTTCTTTTTAATCTCTTTATTTGCTGCATTAAGCTTTTGTTCATAGATAAATGCTACTCTTGTAAAGTACATGATCAGAATGGACACAATAAACATCAGAATCATCAATCCCAATACCAGATAGCTTCTGATCTTGTTATTATTAGAGCTTTGTTCATTGTATTCTTTTTCCAGTTGGGATTTAAAATCCTTGATGGCATTTTCGTACACTTCTATTAAGCTGTTGCTATACACCAGAAGTTTACTGAAATTGCTGTAAAACTGCAGGTTATTTTTCTGATTTTGAACGGCAAGCATCTGTACCTTCTTTACTTCAGCAGCATAATGCTTATCCATAGACTTTATTGTGTTGTCCATTTTGGATTTAACCTGAGAAAGATCCAGCGTTTTGTTGTTGGTCATCGTGATCACCGTACTTTCTTTCTGAACATCCACTTTCCCTGTTACAGCGTCTTTTAAACGTCCGAAAAAGCCTTTCTTTTTAATGGTATCGGCATAAGTACGGGTTTGAATTTTCAAATCTTCAAAATCATTTTTGTATTTTGCTGGTTCGAACTGTTTATCTTCAATATTTTGAGGTGGATTCAGAGAAGTCTGGTATACCGAATCTATTAATGTTTTCAGTTTTGCAGTCTTCACCGTATCCTGACGATGAAGAGACAACGTCTTTTTCAGTCTGGGACTTGTATTTTCATATTCCCCAATTTTATCAAAATTGGTTTTAAGTTTTCTCAACGACTGGAAATATAACTGTAATTCTCCGTTATCCTGAGTCGCCATATATTTCTGAAGATGTTCCTGGGCATCCAGAAAATCTTTCCTCGAATTATCTGTCAATCCTCCCAATGCACGGCTTTCCTCCAGCTGATCTTTAATAAATTTCAGCTTTTTCCCGTTAACAAATTCGTTATAAAAAAATATGGCGATAATGACCTGTATCAGTAAAATACAAAAGATCAATGAGTAATGAACAAGTTTTCTCAATTTAAAATTTAAGAATTTATATTTCATATTTGTTTATCAGTTAAATTAATTTCCTGACTACATAAGTCCATTAGATATTAGCCTTCAACAATATACCATTATTTTCAACAATTTCATAATAGCTGTATATCATCCAATTGGCAAAGTTAAAGTAATTTTTGTCTTCTTATAATAATGAATATTTGATAAAACTCACAGAATTTAATTTTTTTCTCTATCAAAACGCCATATAAATATTCAGTTTGATCTGCGTAAATCTATTTTTTTAGATCAATTGCAAAAGTTGGGGTGCTCTAAAATATTCTGCATCTGCCTGTATTATTATATCTAGCGAATAATATATAATCAATAACGTGTGAAAAATCAATAGACGGCTACTCATCATATCAGTAATTTTGAGGGGTCAGAATTCCTGTTTTTTCACCATTAAGTATTTCTACTACATACCACATTTGGTCATTTACACTCTAAGAACATATACCCTCTTCTTTGTTACTTTGAAATGCTTATTAATAGTGACAATATTCAATGGGAAACCAGAATATGCACATGTACCGGCAGATTCGTCTCTATACCTAATCTATCGTAGCAGATAGAACTCAGAGCGTATTGAAGATCAGTAATAGTGGTACATTCCTCCCTATTGATCTCTTTACGTTCTCTGTTCTCTTCAATACGATTTAAAAAATAAAACAAATAACCTATGATTACAGAAAACTACGACGTAATCGTCATTGGCGGAGGAGCAATAGGGCTGGCTACGGCTTATCATCTTGGCCAGCGCCAGGCAAAAACATTAGTATTGGAACAGTACACTTTTGTGAATCAGCTCGGCAGTTCTGCAGGAGTATCACGCCAGTTCCGGATTCCTTATCCGGATGAATATATGGTACAAATGGCTTTGGATGCATTGCCTTATTGGGATGAACTGCAAAAAAAGACGGATACTCAATTGCTTGATAAAGTAGGAACACTCTGGTTTGGTGATCCGGAAGTACATTCTACAGAAGGAAATATTGCTGAAGCTGAAAAAGCTTTAAAAGCATTAGGAGTTCCGTATACCACATTAACTTCAAAAGAAATTGAAGAACAATATCATTTCAAAAACCTTCCGGAAAATTATACAGGCTTGTTTCAGCCGGATGGTGCCAGCATTAATTTTAAAGCAACCATTGAAACTCTTTTAGGTCTTTGCCAAAAAGAAGAAACCGTAGAACTTAGAGAAAATTCTCCGGTGCTGGAGATCAAACAAAACGGAGACCTTTTTGAGCTTACCACACCCAACGGAGTTTATATCGCCAAAAAACTGGCCATCATTCCCGGACCTTATATCAACAGCGTTATCAACCTGCTTGATTTTAAAATAGAAGCCACTTACTGGAATATGTCTTCTGCTTATTTTAAAAAGACTGATCCTGCGATACAATATCCAACCTGGTTTGTATTCCAGAATGCAACAGGAGATAACGGCAACCAGTTTTATGGTTTTCCATCCGTGGAATGGGATCATCCGGAATACATCCGCGTAGCCCCAGATTTTGTCATCAAACCTTTGGAAGAACCAAGTGACAGAACATTAATTCCAAATCCCCAGGAGCTGGCCTACACTTCTGAATGGGTACAAAGCCATATGACCGGGCTAAGTATTGAACCGGAATATACTTCAACATGCCTTATCGCTTTAAGTACAATTCCCAATAAAGAACTGCTGATTGATTTTGCACCACCTTATGTTCCCAACCATAAAAACATTGTGGTATATGCCACCGGATGGGCTGCCAAATTCACTCCTTTCTTAGGTAAAATCATGTCGGATCTTGCATTAGACGGACATACTGATTTTGATATTACTCCATTCCGATTAGGATATAAATATTTCTTAGCACTTTAAAATTATAGAACCATGAATCAAAAAAACGTCAATAAAGATACCCCGCTGTATCCGGGAATGCAGCCCGATCTGAAAGTAGAAGTAGCCATTATCGGTGCCGGAACTTCCGGATTGTATACTGCTTTTCGTTTGGTAACAGACAATAAGTATAAAGGTCATGAAGTACAGATCTTCGACATGAGTAACAGGTTAGGCGGAAGACTTGAATCCGTAATCATGCCGGGAATGAATTTCTGGGGTGAACTCGGAGGAATGCGTTATCTGACTTCTCAAGAGATTGTAACCACATTAATAGAAGGTTATCCACTGAAAGAGGATCCGAGCAAAAGAACACCCGTATTAAAGGATAAGATGACTCCTGTTCTCTTTCCTATGGGTAACCCGGAAAAACTCTTCATGTATATCAGAAAAGAACGTTTCAAACAAAATGCATGGACGGAAGAGCAAGATCAGGGTAACAAACTGATTACCCGTTATTTTCTGAATAAAAATGACGAAGGTTTAAGCTCTGACCAGCTATTCAATAAAATCATTTACAATGTTTTAATGTCGGATCCGTGGGTAGTAGAAAACTATAAAGAATTAATCATTGAAGATCCTAACGGTTATGATTATACCTTCAAGCTGACCAGCAGGGATTGGGATGCCATCAAACCAAGAATGGTTTACAATTTCCCGGGTTCTCCTTATGACAAACGCCTGGTAAATGATATTGGTTTCTGGAACTTAATCAAAGATCAGGTTTCTCAGGAAGGATATGAATTCTTAGCAAATGCCGGAGGATACTATTCCAATACCATCAACTGGAATTCTGCAGAGGCATTTCCTTATATGGTAGGAGATTTTTCTGCCAACACTACCTACAAAACGATTGAAGAAGGCTATGACAGTATCGCTTATGCAATTGCCAATGCTTATATGGAATATGAAGGAGCACGCATCTGGTCTGAAAATAAGCTGATTACTTTCACCAAAGATCATCATTTGATCCATACTCATAAATATGAACTTACTTTCCTGAATATACAAAGCAATACAACGTGGAAAGTGTATGCCAATTCAATAGTATTGGGTATGCCAAGAAAATCTCTTGAACTGTTGGATCAGAATAACTTCTTTTTTGATGTTAACAGACATCAGAAACTGAATGAAAATATCCGTTCTATCATTATGGAACCTGCCTTTAAAATCCTGATGGGCTTCGAGCGCCCGTGGTGGAAAGATCTGGGAATTGATTCCGGGCATTCCATTACAGACTTACCGATGAGACAGTGCTACTATTTCGGTACTGATCCTGAAAACAACAATTCAATGTTGCTGGGAAGCTACGGTGATATGGAAACAGAAACATTCTGGAAAGCACTTTCTGATGATAAAGTTCTGTTCAAAGTAAGAGCTAACAAGTCTACATCCATGGAAGAATTACACAAATTTGATGATGTTCAGGCCACAGAATTTATGGTCAACGAATTGATAAACCAGCTGAAAGAAGTACATGGTATAGATATTCCACAGCCTTATGTAACCTATTTCAGAGACTGGACCGATGATCCTTACGGCGCCGGATATCATGCATGGAAAGCAGGTTTCTCCGTGAAAGATGTCATGCCTTATATGAGAAAACCTCTGATAGATGAGCAGATTCATATTATCGGGGAAGCTTATTCCGACCAACAAGGATGGGTGGAAGGTGCTTTCTGTGAAGCGGAAAAAATGCTTCAGACCCATTATAAATTAGACTGGCCGTACTGGCTGGATCCTGATTATTATTTAGGATGGTAATCTTGAATACATAATAGTAAGATGATATGTATAGATAAAGCTCCGGAGTATTTCGGAGCTTTATTATTTCCTTATTTACAGTAAATCATTGCACGGACAATCTTCCTGTAAGATATTCTATGACATTGTTTTAAATACAATTAATAATTTTAACTCAATACTTTTATGATGGTACTTATTAATTTATTACATTTGCATAACTAGTTATATAATTGGTTATTTTATAATATTTATATAAAGTACAGGAACTTAGTGTAAAACAAAAAACATAAAAATGTCAGTTCATAAAGACGATAAGAAAAAGATTACCACGCTTCAATTAAAAAAAATGAAGGAGCAAGGCGAAAAAATAAGTGTTTTGACGGCTTATGACTATACAACCGCAAAAATCATTGATGAAGCAGGAATTGATGTAATCATTGTGGGAGATAGTGCATCCAATACAATGATTGGAAATCCAACGACATTAAGCATCACTTTAGATCAAATGATCTATTATACAAAATCAGTAGTGAATGGTACCAAAAGAGCTTTGGTGATCGCTGATATGCCATTTGGGACCGTGTCTGGAAATCCCTTGAAATCTCTTGATGCAGCTATCCGCATGATGCAGGAAACTGGTGCAGATGCTATTAAAATTGAAGGTGGTGCAGAAATCAGGGAGGATGTAAAAAAAATAATTGATGCCGGTATTCCTGTAATGGCTCATTTAGGGCTAATGCCTCAATCCATCAATAAATATGGAACGTATGCTGTAAGAGGAAAAGATGAAGACGAAGCAAAAAAACTGATAGAAGATTGCCATTTAATGGAAGAATTAGGAGCATTTGGAATACTGCTTGAAAAAATACCGGCTCATCTTGCTGCTCAAATTTCTCAACAAATTTCTATCCCGACAATAGGAATAGGTGCCGGTGTGAGTACAGACGGACAGGTACTGGTCATACAGGATGTAATGGGAATGAATAAAGATTTTTCACCCAAATTTTTAAGACGATACGCAGATCTTCACACCGTAATGACAGAAGCTACAAAGAACTACATAGATGATGTAAAAACAATGAATTTCCCTGTCAAAACTGAGAGTTATTAATAAAAAAATCTTGAAATATGGACTTATTCAACAGAACAGGTAAAATGGCGTTAGGTAGCAGGCTCCGTTTGCTTACAGCAAAAGTGACTGAAGATGCCACTAAAATTTATGAGTTGTATAATGTAGAAAACTTTTCACCCAAATGGTTTCCTGTATTTTTTGTATTGCATGAAGAAAGCAATCAAACCATTACTGAGATTGCCGAACAAATTGGACACTCTCAACCTTCAGTAACAAAAATTATCAAGGAAATGCTGAAGGCAGGATTGGTTGAGGATAATCTTAAATCAAGTGATAAGAGAAGAAATATTGTAGGCTTAACTGCGGAAGGGAAACAGATTGCAGAGAAAATGGTAACAATACAATGTGCGGATATAGATCTTGCTATTGACGGAATTATTGAAGAAGCTACACACAATCTCTGGGAAGCACTTGCAGAATGGGAACACCTTTTTGAACAGAAATCCTTGCTTTCAAGAGTAAAGGAACAGAAAAAGGCCCGTGAAAGTAAAAATGTAAAAATCGTTGATTATAATCCGAAATACCAATCTGCATTCAAAGCACTTAATGAAGAATGGATCTCCGCTTATTTTAAAATGGAAGATGCCGACTATAAAGCATTGGATAGCCCTGAAGAATATATCTTAAATAAAGGAGGGAAAATACTTGTCGCCCTTTATAATGATGAACCGCTTGGGGTCTGTGCTCTCATCAAAATGGAAGATCCGGATTATGATTTTGAGCTTGCAAAAATGGCTGTCTCCCCAAAAGCACAGGGAAAAAACATAGGCTGGCTGCTGGGAAAGGCAATTATCAATACGGCCAAAGAAATCGGAGTATCGAAAATATATCTCGAAAGCAATACCATCCTGAAGCCAGCCATTAACCTGTATTATAAACTTGGATTCCAAAAAGTATCCGGTCGCGCAACACCCTATCAGCGCTGTAACATTCAAATGGAATTATCTCTAAAAAATTAAGATATGTACGATAAAAAAGTAGCCATTGTCATTAAAGATGATCTCTTGCCATGGCAAAAACTTAATGTTGTTTCTTTTCTGGCGGGAAGCATCGCTATTGAATTTCCGGAAACTCATGGTGAAAAGTTCATCACCGCAGATCAGGAAGAATTTTTAGCTTTTATAAAACATCCTACCCTTATTTATAAAGCAGATAATACAGAAAAACTTCAGCGGGCATTCCGCCGCTCAAGAGATCGAGAACTTTCCATTGGAGTTTATACCTAACAGCTTTTTGCGACCCGCTCCGGTGAAGAGAATGTTCTTGAGATCGCAAAACATCCTGCAGATCATCTGGATCTTGTTGGTATTATCGTGTATGGTGAGAATAAAAAAGTAGATAAAGCTCTGGATGGATTAAAATTTCATGAATAAAAACCAATCATTATGTACGATAGAATAAAACAGAGTTTTGATAAACAGGGAATCATGAAAACGATTGGTGCCCAATTAGAAGAAGTTCAGCAAGGAGAGGTAAAAATTACCTGCAAATTTTCGGAAAACCTGACCCAGCACAACGGCTTTTTTCATGCAGGCATTCTCACAACCATTGTAGACAGCGCCTGCGGATATGCAGCTCTAACCACAATGCCTGAAAATTCCAATGTATTGACCGTAGAGTTCAAAGTTAATTTTATGAAGCCAGCCAATACGGATAAACTTGTTGCCATTGGAAAAGTTTTACAGGCAGGAAGAACACTTACCATTTGTGAAGGTTATGTCTATGATCAAAAAGAGGAAAAGCTCATTGCAAAAATGACAGCAACTATGATTGCCATTCATTCATAAAAACAAATTTTCTTCCATAACATTTAAAATGCACAAATCCTTATTTGTGCATTTTTCAGTATAAATATATGAAATAGACTCTTTTTAAGCTCTATCAAAGAGCAAGCTATTATATTCTTATTCCATATCACCACCATTAGTTTTTTCTATTTATCAAAGGGAATCTTGAAGTGATATTTTCCTAACTTTTCAGATTGAAACGAAATAAAGAATACTCCTGATAATTTTTGGATTATCTGAACTATTCAAAACCCAATAACAGCAAAAACAGCGTATCATCTTATGACAGATAAAAATTTTAATCCTCATAAAGGCTTTATATTCAGTAAGCATGTACCAGAGGAATTATCACATTTTGACCGGGTCTTTGATGTTTTCAAAGATTTGCTCACCCATACCTCCGGAGATATAGAGGAAGCTTTCGAGTGGCTTGATATGCTTGATAAAGAGTATGATATCTTCAATGATGAATATACCCTTCAGGATTTTGAAGAAGATTTGAAAAAAAGAGGTTATATCAGAGAAGAAGATCCTGAAGAAGGCAATACAGGAAGTGGAAAAGGTAAAAATATATTAACACCTAAACTGGAAGCAGCCCTTCGTGAGTATGCCTTAGACCAGATTTTTGGAAAGCTGAAGAAAAACGGGGCAGGAAATCATCGCACCAGCAAAACAGGAATCGGAGATGAAAGAGATGGCGAAAACCGCTCCTTCCAATACGGAGATGATCTTGCAGCAGTGAATATGACTGAAAGCTTAAAGAATGCACAGATCAATAACGGAATTTCAGACCTGCGCCTGACAGAGGAAGACCTCATCGTAGAAGAAACGAAACACAAGGCACAGATGAGTACCGTTCTGATGATAGACATCAGCCACTCCATGATTCTATATGGTGAAGACCGTATTACTCCGGCGAAAAAAGTAGCCATGGCACTTGTGGAACTGATTAAACGAAAATACCCCAAAGATTCTATCGACATCATTGTTTTTGGAAATGAAGCATGGCCTATCAAGATCAAAGACCTTCCCTATTTAAAAGTCGGACCTTATCATACCAATACCGTTGCCGGACTTGAACTGGCAATGGATATTCTCCGCAGAAAAAGAAATACCAATAAACAGATTTTTATGATCACCGATGGAAAGCCAAGTTGCATTCAGCTTCCCAGTGGAGAGTTTTATATGAATAGTTTTGGTTTGGATGAAAAAATTGTTAACCAATGCTTCAACAGAGCAGCACAAGCCAGAAAACTGAAAATACCCATCACTACTTTTATGATTGCTCAGGATCCTTATCTGCGGCAGTTTGTAGAAGAATTTACCGCTCAGAACAAAGGAAAAGCTTTCCTGACAGGGCTTTCAGGTTTAGGACAAATGATTTTTGAAGATTACGAAAAAAACAGAATAAGAAGAATTTAAAGGTCAGATTTCAGACTTTAAAGCATTGAAAATAAAACCTTACCCGATAAAGTATTACAAGAAATGAAAAACGATATCACATTTAAAGAATTAAAAGACTCCGGTTATACCCATAAAACAATTAATGAGGAAATTCAGGCCAACTTAATTGCCAGAATTAAAGCTAAAGAACCCGTATTCGAAGGACTTTGGGGCTATGAAGACACCGTTGTTCCTCAATTGAAAAAAGCAATTCTTGCCGGACACCACATCAATTTACTTGGACTGCGCGGCCAGGCAAAAACCAGAATTGCAAGAAGTATGGTTAATCTGCTTGATGAATATATGCCTGTTGTAAAAGGTTCCGAAATCAACGACAGCCCGTTTCATCCCATTTCAAAATTTGCCAAAGACCTCATTGATGAATTGGGTGATGAAACTCCTATTTCCTGGGTACACCGCTCTCAACGTTTCTATGAAAAACTAGCAACTCCGGATGTGAATGTTGCTGATTTAATCGGTGATATAGACCCTATCAAAGCAGCTACTTTAAAACTTCCTTATTCTGATGAACGGGTTCTCCATTACGGAATGATTCCCCGTGCTAACCGTTCCATATTTGTTTTAAATGAATTGCCGGATTTACAGGCCCGAATCCAGGTTTCCCTGTTTAATATTCTACAGGAAGGAGATATTCAGATCCGGGGATTCCAGCTGAGAATGCCTCTTGATATTCAATTTGTTTTTACCGCCAATCCGGAAGATTATACCAACAGAGGAAGTATTGTAACTCCGTTGAAAGACAGAATCGGATCGCAGATTTTCACCCATTATCCAAAAACAATTGCTCTTGCCCGACAGATTACCGAGCAGGAAGCACTGATCTCTGCTGAAGATAAAGCACAGATACAGATTCCTGATCTGGCGAAAGATCTTTTGGAAGAAGTGGCTTTTGCAGCCCGAATCAGTGAATATGTAGATGCAAAAAGTGGTGTAAGTGCCCGTTTGACGATCAGTGCAATGGAAAACTTAGTTGCAGCCGCCAAATTACGTCTGATTGAATCCGGAGCAGAGAAAACCACCATCCGACTGCTCGACTTCATGTCCATCATTCCGTCTATTACAGGAAAAATTGAGCTGGTATATGAAGGAGAACAGGAAGGAGCTGATTACGTAGCCAAAATTCTGATTGACAAAGCAGTCATGACCCAGTTTGAAAGTATATTCCCCCGTATTTCCAAACTGGAAAAAGAAGGCATCAAAACACCTTATACCGATCTGATCAGATGGTTCAATAAAAACCATTTAGAACTTAATTACAATGATACAGATGAAGAATTTTATGCTAAACTTGATAAGATAGCTCCTCTGACAGCTGTAGTGGAAGAAAATACCTCTGAACTCAACGCTGAAGACCAGAATTTCTGTAAAGAGCTAATTTTATGGGCATTAACCATCAGCAACAAAATTGATAAATCTGAAAATCAAAATGCCTTTACTTTTGATTCGCCGGGAATTGGCCAGTTTTTGCGTAATTAAAATCAATATCCGATAGATTAAATATAAAAACCTTCAGAACTGATCTGAAGGTTTTTTATTTTTTCTTTACACCATATTATCATTTTTAAGTATAGCAGCACCAAAAGGATTATCAACCAGCCACAGCCATTCTCCATCTTCATTTCTTTTCATAATGCAGGAAGTATGGCCTTTCATTTCAATCAGATGCCCGTCCGGAGCTTTTCCGGTCATTTCCCAATGGTCTAGCCACATGGCAACATCATTCACAACGGTTACATGGGGAGTTTCACCCTGAATATCCAGTTGTAAACGGCAAATCTCATTCATTGCCAATGCGATCTGATCAAGCCCTCTCAGCTCTCTTCCCTCTCTGTCTATATATACGGCATCAGGATGAAAACAACTTAATGCTCCTGCCACATCTCCATTTTTAATACAATAACGGAAATATGCTACAGCACCGGCTTCTGTTTTTCTATTAAAATCCTGCACTTATTTTAGATTTCTTGCGTTTAATTCTTTTTTCAATTCCTTCTTATTTTTATTCCAGCTGTTAGCCACAAAAAGGGCAAATAGTATCGGTATAAAAGTCATCAAACTAAGCCCTTTGGTGATCATACTATAAATAGCTATACCCACTAATACTCCAAGGATAACAGCATTGGAGATATTGCGGGCTTCAATGGTTCTTTTTTTCTCCAAAAGTTCCTGATCTGTTAATTCTGATAGTTCTTTTTCCATGGTTTGCTTAAGGTTTCCCGGTTATTTTTTGTTTTAAATCAGCAAAAAGGGGTTGTTTTACCATCTGTTTTCGCCGAAAGCTAAAATACAACATTGCTGAGACATTTTTTTATTTCTTTTATTTGTAATTTATTTCTGAAAATTTCAAAGCTTATGGAAGACAACCTGAATTGTATTTACAGAATTATCAATTTCATGGAAAAGAATTACGATCAGCCCGTCTCTGTAAAGGAACTGGAAGATATTTCCCATTACTCCTACCGAAATATCCAGCGCATTTTTAAGTACAGTTGTGGGGAAACCATTGGAGCTTTCCAGCAAAGATTAAAAGTAGAAAATGCCTATAAACGGATTCTTTATACTCAGGAAAACCTTACCTCCATTGCTATTGAAGTGGGTTTTGCCAATATCGCTTCTTTTTCCAAAGCTTTTAAACAACATTTTGGAATTTCACCCAAAGCAGCAAGACAAAGTAAAGAACAGCTCCTTTGTGAGGACGCCATCATTCCGGTTACATCAGATATTTTGCTGGAACCTGAAATTGTATTTTTGAAACCAATGCAGGTATATTATCAGAGTATTAACACATATTACAACAATGAAGAAATTGAAGTCCTGTGGGAAAAATTCATGGAAAATGAGTTTCCTGATTCCGGGACAGCCTATTTTGGAGTCATCGCAGATGAACCATTGATTACCACTGAAATCAACTGCCGGTATGATGCATGTTCTTCCGTACAGTCTGACCAAAAAAAGCTTCCTTCAAAAACAATATTTGGAGGAAAATATGCCCGCTTCACCCACGCAGGCAGCTATGACACCATTGACGAAACCTATACCAAAATCTATTCCCGCTGGATTTTTAATTCAGGTCTTGAATTCACCCATACTCCCATTATCGAAAAGTATGAAAGGCATGTTGAAAATGAAGATGACCAGGAAAAGCAGCTGACTTATATTTTATTGCCCCTGAAGTAAGTTGTCAATTTGGGACAACTTTTACAGCTTTTATCGATCTAATTTTGCCTTGTTAAAAATAGATCAATTATGCAAAAAAAGAAAATCTTGTCCCTGCTCTTACCTGCCCTTTTACTTTCCTGTTCACAGACAGATACAGTAGAGAATCCAGATACAGTGAACCCCGTGGCAGCTCTTTACAAAATGCCGGAAGAATCGGCAACACACGAAGGAACCTGGCTTCAATGGCCCCATCAGTATCAATATGGAACTACTTACCGTAACAGACTGGATGCAACATGGGTAGCCATGGCCAAAGAACTGGTACAAAGTGAAAAAGTTCACATCATTGCTTATGACGGTGTAGAAAAGGATCGTATTACAGCACTATTAAACAGTGCCGGAGTTCCGCTTACCCATATTAATTTCAAACTTTATCAGACAGATGATTTCTGGGTAAGAGATAACGGTCCTATCTACGTGAAGGATCAAAACGGACAGTTATTTATTCAGGATTGGGGATTTAATGGCTGGGGTAATAAAGCCGATTACAGCAAATGCAACACCATTCCTTCCAAAATAGCTACAGATACCAATATTCCAAAAATCAATCTTAACTCAGTGATGATTAATGAAGGCGGAAGTGTGGAAATTGACGGAAACGGAGTCTTGATAGCTTGTAAAAGTTCTATCCTGAATAATAACAGAAATCCGGGAATGACCCAACAGGAAGCAGAAGCCATATTTACTAAAAATCTGGGAGTAACCAAATTTATCTGGCTGAATGGAAAAGCGGGTCTTGATATCACAGATATGCACATTGATGGTTTCGCAAGATTTGCCAATTCATCCACGATTATCACGATGAATCCTGATGATCTTAACTATTGGCAGGTTCCGGATGGTGACATTAATAAGCTATATGATGCTACCACAAAAAGCGGATCTGCTTATCATTTTGTAAAAGTACCCCTCACAAGAAATGATGTAATAACAACCTATGGAAAAAATGTAGGCCGTGCTTCTTATATTAATTATTATATCGCGAATAACCGCGTATTGGTGCCTAACTATAACGATCCCAATGATGCTGTGGCCAATAATATTATTCAACAGCTGTATCCTGGCAAACAGGTAGTGGGAATAGACTGCCGTAACTTATTTGCCAATGGCGGAATGGTACACTGTGTAACCCAGCAACAGCCCCAATAAATACTATTAAAAATAAAGCCTGCTGAAAATCAGCAGGCTTTCCTGATAAAGAATGCCAGTCCCCAAAAATAGCGTAAATTTGTCTGACCATCTTGCTAAAAGGTGGTTTTCTATTGTAAGTATTATGAAAAAAACAGCAGTTTCTTTATTAGCCCTGCTTCTGAATATTGTTTGTCAGGCACAAAATTTTGATGTTATTCCTTTAGGGATATATGGCGGTGAGCAGGAAGACAATTTATCAGCCTATCTGGTAGGAGCACCGAAAGACAATGCATTTCTATGTCTTGATGCCGGTACCGTAAATACCGGAATACGGAAAGCAATTCAATTAAAAAGTCTTGAAGGATCAGCGGAAACAGTTTTAAAAGATCAGATAAAAGGATATTTTGTGTCGCATGGTCATCTGGATCACTTATCAGGACTGATCATCAATTCCCCGGCCGACTCCAAAAAGGATATCTTTGCTATAGCACCTGTGATTCAGATTTTACAGAATCATTACTTCATCACAGATACCTGGATCAATTTTGCGGATCAGGGACAAAAACCTATCCTTGGAAAATACCATTATAATGAACTTCAGGAAGGCGCTGAAATCCCTGCACCTAAAACACCTTTCTTTATCACAGGTTATGAACTGAGCCATGTAACCCCTTATAAAAGCAGTGCTGCATTGGTAAGAAGAAATGAACACTATTTACTGTATCTGGGAGATACAGGTGCTGACCGTATTGAAAAATCTGACCGTCTGGATCATCTTTGGAATACCATTGCTCCTCTGGTTAAAAAAAGA
The DNA here is from genome assembly GCF_002979755.1 of Chryseobacterium culicis. Lineage (NCBI taxonomy): Bacteria > Pseudomonadati > Bacteroidota > Flavobacteriia > Flavobacteriales > Weeksellaceae > Chryseobacterium > Chryseobacterium culicis. Next base: position 47,916 of record NZ_PCPP01000003.1, read on the forward strand.
AAACTGAATACTATATTAATTGAAGTTTCTTTTCCTAACAGCCAGCCTGAGCATCTTCTGTTTGGTCACCTTACTCCTAATCTTCTGGTTGAAGAATTAAGTAAGCTGAAAGAAAAAACAGGTCAGAACAATCTTGAGGGGCTCAATATTGTCGTTACCCATAGAAAACCGACAGGTGATAATCCAGAACTTATCAAAAAGGAATTATTGAAAAACAATCCTCTAAACGTAAATTATATTTTCCCTGAGCAAGGTAAAAAAATTAGTTTACCCTAATTATCAATCAAAAGATGAAGCTTATTTCGGCTTCATCTTTTTTATTTTATGCATCATTACCCAACAAAATAATCAACTAAATTACAAGCATTTACATACGATTCATTAAAATCATGAAGTTTTTTCTATTTTGTTGATCAGTTCTTAAGCAATTTATAATTTCCACTACCTTCATCTTTAGCTATGGTATAGCCATCTGTCAGTTCAAGGATCCATCCGTCACCTGATACTTTTTTATTTTCAGTACTCACTGGATTTGATATTGAAATTTTATCCCAGTTTGGGCTCATCAATGCTCCGTTTTCAATCGTCAGAATGCCCCACAAATCAGTAATCCGGATATTCGGATATACCGTCCCATGATCTTCTACAGGCACAATATTTCTCGGATCAAACGAAACATTCATTTTTTCAAATTTGATTTCAAAGTGAGGTTGTTGAATGAATTTCATTTTGTATTCGGCAATACGTTTTTTCGTTTGTTCTTCTCTTTCGGTTTCCTCCTTTATAGTTGATGTACCATTATAATTGTCAGATAGTTTTTCAACTGCTTTTTGCAGGTCAGTCTGAATCCTGACATCGAATGCTTTAATGAAATAGCCGGTCAGGTCAGTTTTTGCATTAATTTTTTTGTTCCAGTCCGGATCTTTAAGATACAGCAAATATCCATAAACAGGTGTTGTATAATAAGCAAATGAACGTACAAATGTTGGATTTTTCATAAAACCATCAATGCCATTCAAAAGATATAATCTTGTTTGATCTTTATTTCTGCCACTCACAATCAGCCCTGTAAACTCAGCAATTCCTTCATTCAGTTCCAGCAGGTTTTCTGTATTCTCTGAACCTTTGTAAAGCCTATTCCTATATTTTCTAAAGGTCAATGCATTGGTGAGGTGATGTGTATATTCCTTTTCTGAAGATGATCGGACTGCCTGCTTTAGCGCTTCCAATTCAAGACGAAGGTAAATCCTCCCTTCTTTCTGATCCAGATGACTATTTTCTGCATTGTTAAGAGTAAATCCCAATGAAGGCTGAATGCTGTGAAAAGATTCATGAGCCAAAAGATTAATCCTGTTTTCCTTATTTTGAGAAAGAGGAAGCATGATCATTGCCCATCTTTTTCCACCCCAATTGATGGCGGTATTTGCGATGTTGACAGCAGCAGGCAAAACTCCAGAATAGATAGTGCCATTACGTTTCAGAATTCCCTCCGAATCCGGCTCGTTGGCAAAAAATTCCCTGGTTTTAGGATCGATTAACATCATAGGGCCATATAAATCTTTGTTCCAAAGTCCGATATTCTTTTTTGAAGCGGTGTTTAGCTCATCAAAATAAACAGAAATTGTATCAGAGGAAATAGATTGTTTTTGTGCTTTTACACCCAATACAAACAAGAAAAAGAATGCTGTAAGAACAGTCTGCTTCATGGTTAAATTCTTTGTGGTTAAAGTTTTTCTGTGAAAATAGATCGTTGCACCTTATAGGTATACACACATAATAAGTGCAAATTAATACTTTAGGCAGCTAATATAATGAATTACAGTGATGAAGAAAAACCGCAACCATCAAAAATAACGTGCAGGCAAGGTAATTGATGAGCTTCTAAGAAATATATATTGAGCCGTAAAGAAAATAAAGCTGAGCATTTAATAACTAACTTTGTCATTAAAGACCCTTTATTTTTAACATAAGATGGAACAGGATGACCCATTGAAAACCATAAATTACTCAGGAATATTTTTTTCCTGTTTTTCAGATTATAGTGAAAAATGCATTCACGCAACCCCGGAACATGTACTACTCTATTTGTATTCCGGAGAACAAATCATTGAAGATCGGAATACGAAAATAACCATAGCAGCAGGAGAATGTGCTTTTATACGGCGTAACCACCGTCTGATGATGCATAAAAACAGTAAAGGCGATGAACTTTACAAAGGAATTTCATTAACCTTCAACCGTAACTTGCTCCGGGATTTTTATAATAAACTAAATAAATCAGATCTGCCTCAAGAGATTCATTTTTCTGAAGAAAATGTATTTAAAATAGATCCGCGTGCCGATATTACAAGCCTGTTTCAATCGCTCACCCCTTATTTTGATGAAAATACAAGACCGACTGAAGGGGTTGTTCATCTTAAATTACAGGAAGGAATCTACGCCTTACTCAATCAATCAGAGATCTTTTTTCCTATTTTGTTTGATTTTACAGAGCCGTGGAAAATTGATATAATGGAGTTCATGAATGAAAATTATATGGATGAACTTACCATGGAACAAATTGCTTCCTATACCGGTCGCAGTCTGGCCACTTTCAAGCGTGATTTCCAAAAGATAAGTGACCTGAGTCCGCAAAAATGGCTGATCAGAAAACGTCTTGAAGCCGCCTATTTCAAACTGAAAAATGAAGGCAGGAAAGTACAGGATGTTTATGTAGAGGTTGGATTTAAAAATCCTTCACACTTTTCCACAGCATTCAAAAAACAATACGGGTTTTCGCCAAAGGAAATATAACCTGAGCTTCAGAGAAAAGTTATTTGAGCCTCGCAGTAATAGTGCTGTGAGGTTCACTTTTTAATTTTGTCCTGTAAATAAATAATAATGAAAACACAGGATATTTTTGAACGACTCACAGAAGGGAAAACCATTCCTGCAGATGATCCGCAGGCCTTCAGAATGCGTGAAGCCTCTTTTGAAACAAAGAAATTACTGATCAGAATGAACAGTACTTCTGATCCGGCAGAAATAAGGAAGTTTCTAGGTGAGATCATCGGTAAATATATTGAAGAAAACACAACCATCTTTACTCCTTTATATATCAATTACGGAAAGAATACAAAAATCGGGAAAAATGTGTTCATCAATTTCGGCTGTACATTTCTTGATCTGGGAGGCATTACAATAGAAGATTATGTCTTAATTGCTCCCAATGTCAGTTTACTTTCTGAAGGACATCCTGTTTCTTCAGAAAACCGCCAATCGCTTGTTCCCGGACGTATTCATATTAAAAAGAATGCCTGGATTGGAGCCAATGCAACCATTCTTCCCGGAGTTACCATAGGCGAAAATACCATAGTAGCTGCAGGAGCTGTTGTTACTAAAGACATTCCGGACAACGTCATTGCTGGAGGAATTCCTGCAAAAATCATAAAACCTATCTAAAGAAATATTCCCATGAAAAAATGGACAATTTTAACAGCATTTGCATTGCTGCTCACAGGAAAAGCCTATGCACAGCAAAATGAAAAGAAAATGAAAAATATTGAAAAAAACGAACACTATACTTTTAAACTGAGCGACAAAGTTACCCGTAAAAAAGTACATTTTAAAAATCGTTACGGAATAGTACTTACCGGTGATCTGTACAGCCCTTCATCCCACGTTAAAAATAAAGGTCTATCAGCTATTGCCATAAGCGGGCCTTTTGGAGCAGTAAAAGAACAGTCATCTGGTCTCTATGCCAATCAGATGGCAGAACGTGGATTTATTGTACTGGCATTTGATCCATCCTATACCGGGGAAAGCAATGGAGAACCGAGAAGTGTGGCATCTCCTGATATCAATACGGAAGATTTCAGTGCTGCAGTAGATTTTCTGGGATTACAGAAAGAAGTGGACAGAAATCGTATAGGAATTATCGGAATCTGCGGATTTGGAGGGTTTGCATTAAATGCAGCAGCAGTGGATCAACGTATAAAGGCTGTTGCAACAACCAGTATGTATGATATGTCACGGGTAATGGCGAGAGGTTATTATGATGCCATCACTCCGGAACAGCGTACACAATTGTTACACCAACTTGGTGAACAACGCTGGAAAGATGCTGAGAAGGGAACATTTCAACCCGGACCAAGGCTGAATGCTGAAAAACTGGAAGGAGATGAACCTCAGTTTGTAAAAGAATACTTTGATTACTACCGTACTCCGAGAGGGTTTCATGAACGTTCATTAAACTCAGTCGGCTCGTGGAATGCAACCAATGCACTCTCTTTTATGAATATGCCATTACTCACTTATATCAAAGAAATTTCTCCCCGTTCGGTACTGATTATTGCTGGAGAAAAAGCACATTCCAGATACTTCAGTGAAGATGCTTACAAGATGGCTGCCGAACCTAAGGAGTTAATAATCATTCCTGGCGCCGTACATACAGATCTTTACGACAAAACAGACATTATTCCTTTCAATACACTGGATGTTTTTTTTAAGAAAAACCTGAAATAAGATTATTTGTAAAACCAGATTCATTAATACAAAAGCCTGCAGATAGCAGGCTTTTGCGACGTATTGGAAAATAAAAAATTTGGGAATTTTAAACCTTAAATAGTTGAATATTTTAATAAAAACTGAGGGAATGCTTTATTAAAATAGTTTCTCCAACAGAATAAGGTATTTTTTATGTGTTCTTAGAATCGGAAATGCAATAACTTTAAGTCCAAAATATTGCACCAGTTTATTACAATCCCAGTTTCTTTTTGATGGCTTCCATTTCTGCTTCTATCTTTTTTCTGCAATCATTAAATACATGTAATTCAAACAATTGATATTCAATATATTAATTCGAATTATTTAAAATTAGAAAGTTTTTTCATTGTTATATTAATTTAACATCGTAATATTGCAATATAAAAATAAAGATAATGGGAGTAACTAAAACAGACATTTATACTGAAGAGCAAAACAAGCTGGCTTCTTTACTTAAAGTGTTGGGTCACCCTGCAAGAATAGCTATTTTACAGCATATCATTAATCAGAAAGCATGTATAGGTAACGATCTTGTTGAAGAACTTGGTCTTGCGCAAGCGACCATTTCCCAACATTTAAAAGAATTGAAAAATATTGGTATTATCAAAGGTTCAATTGAAGGAAAGTCGGTATGCTACTGCATCAATGAAACTACCTGGAAACAGTTTCAAAATGAATTCAACCTGTTTTTTAATCAGGATGTTACTATAAAACAATGCTGCTAAAGCATTTTTTTTCACTCAATATATCGTAATATTGCAATATAACAATTTAAAATAATTACTCACTAAATTTTACTCTATTATGAGACTATCAGAAATCAAAGAAATTCTGCCGGCATTGGAAAATGTTGAATTTCAATTGGAAAACGGCACGTTTGTCCCTGAGCATTTTCATGTAACGGAAGTAGGTCAGATTATCAAAAAATTCATTGATTGCGGCGGTGTAATCAGAAGCGAAAAAGTGGTCAACTTCCAGCTATGGAATGCGGATGATTATGAACATCGTCTGAAAGCGGGAAAACTGCTTCATATCATTCAGCTTTCTGAAGAAAAACTGGGAATAGAAGATTCAGAAATTGAAGTAGAATATCAAGGAGAAACCATTGGTAAATATGATTTGGAATTTAACGGGAAAAACTTTATCCTCAAAAACAAGACAACAGCTTGCCTTGCACAGGAAGCCTGTGGCATTCCTTCGGAAAAACAAAAGAAAAACCTGTCTGAATTATCTGTAACCTCAACATCAGCATGCAATCCGGAATCAGGCTGCTGCTAATTAATTTTTATATAATAATATGTACCAAGAATTATCAAATACAGTTCAGTCTTTACAGTGGGAAAATATAGAGACTGATAGAAAAGAAACGCTGGAACCACTCATCAGTTTTATCCAGCAAAAGGTAGATGATGGCAAAGAAATCAATCTGAATTTTATCTGCACCCACAATTCCCGCCGCAGCCATTTGACACAGGTCTGGGCACAGGCAGCGGCTTCTTTCTTTACGATTCCGGAGGTTAACTGTTATTCTGGGGGAACGGAGACAACAGCCGTATTTCCCAAGATTGCAGAAGTCTTAACGAAGCAAGGTTTTACAGTCTTTAGTATTGCCGATACGACTAATCCCGTGTATGCTATAAAATACGATGACAACCACCTTCCTATCATTGGTTTTTCCAAGAAATATGACAGCCATTTCAACCCTGTATCAGGATTTGCAGCTATTATGACCTGTTCACAGGCTGATGGAGGATGTCCGTTTATCGCCGGGGCAGAAAAAAGAATCCCCATTACCTTTGAAGATCCAAAGGTTTCAGACAATACCCCGGAGCAGGAAGCAATATATACTGAAAGAAGCGTACAAATTGCAGAAGAAATGTTCTATGTTTTTTCTAAAATCAAAAAATAATTATGCAGCCAAGATTAAAGTTTCTGGATCGTTATCTCACGCTATGGATATTTCTTGCCATGGGTATTGGAGTTGCTTTGGGACATTTGTTTCCGTCTATTCCTAATATCATCAATTCACAGTCTGTAGGAACCACCAATATTCCTCTGGCAATAGGCCTTATTCTTATGATGTATCCCCCATTGGCAAAGGTTGATTACTCTCTTCTGCCATTGGTATTTAAGGATAAAAAAGTAATTGGAGTCTCCTTATTCCTCAACTGGATCATTGGTCCGGCTTTGATGTTCGGACTGGCAATTCTTTTTCTAAGGCACGAACCTGATTATATGTCAGGGCTGATATTGATCGGGCTTGCAAGATGTATTGCCATGGTAATCGTCTGGAATGATCTTGCCAAAGGGAACAGAGAATATGCGGCTTTACTGGTTGCTTTAAACAGCATCTTTCAGGTGTTTACGTATAGTTTTATGGTTTGGCTGTTTATTAATGTGCTTCCCAATCAGTTAGGTCTGGCCAGTTTTAATGTAAATATCTCTGTGAAAGATATTACAGAAAGTGTACTGATTTACCTTGGAATTCCTTTTCTGGCAGGATTTCTTAGTCGTCATTTCCTGATAAAGTCTAAAGGAACGGAATGGTACAACAGAAAATTCATTCCTAAAATATCACCTGTTACACTGTATGCTTTATTATTTACCATTGTACTGATGTTTAGCCTGAAAGGTTCAAAAATACTGGAACTGCCAATGGATGTGATTAAAGTATCAATCCCTTTGGTGATCTATTTTATTCTTATGTTTTTCGTAAGCTTTATCATCAACAAATCATTAAAAATTCCTTATGATAAAAATGCATCTATTGCCTTTACAGCTACAGGAAACAATTTTGAACTGGCCATTGCTGTTGCGATCTCCGTCTTCGGTATTCACTCATCGCAGGCATTTGTAGGCGTGATTGGCCCTTTGGTAGAAGTTCCGGTGTTAATACTTCTGGTAAAAGCAAGTGTATTCCTAAAAAAGAAATGGTATCATGAGTAATCTGACAGGAAGAACCATAAAGGTACCTCTATTTTCTCCTCAAGACTTATAGCAATCTGTATTGCATGATGCTCATGAACTACAGTATCAACAGCACGTCCAAGATAGATAAAGTACCCAGCTGAGAAGAATAATAATGGCTTTGTCATATAAGCTCAATAATATCAATGTAATATTCAAAATATATTTACATAAAGATACATGAATAAAAACAGCTTCACAAATCCCATTACTGTTGAAACAATCTGTATTGATGAATATAAAAAGCCTGCAAAATGGCAGGCTTTAGCAACGTATTGAAAAATCAAAAAAATGAAAACCGAGGGATGGTTCATTAAAATGTTTCTCCTTATAAAATAAGATAATCATTCTTATCGTGTGTTTTTAGAACCGTGGACATTTCAATCAATTCAATCCTAATTTCTTTTTGATTGTTTCCAGTTCTGTTTCCAGTTTTTTAATTGTGGCTTTTTGCTCTTCTATTTCATTCTGCTGATCCTGAATCGCTTTTGTAAGGGCAGGTACAAGAGAAGCATAATCGACGGCCCAGGCTTCTTTTGTGTCATCTTTCGGTTTATAGACTGCCTCAGGAATTACTTTATAAAGATCCTGCGCCAGGAATCCGATTTTATGTTGTGTTTTCTGTAGAGGATTTACAGCAGGTTTTCCTTCTTTAATCTGAGTATTAGCAGATAACTCGTATTGTTTCGGCTGCAATGCCATAATGGTACTGAGACCATATCCTATTTCTTTAACCTGAGTTTTTAAACGCATGTCCGAAGTATTGACAAAACCACCTGCTGCACTCACCAGCCCGTTACCGTCAATAGTCACTTTCGTACTGCCGTTATAGCTGTATTTGAATCCTTCTGCGCCAAGATAGACCTGAGTAACAGAACCATTCAGCGTGTTGTATCCACTTAAATCAAGATGTCCTTTGGTGGCTGCAACTTTATTTCCGCCAATACCACCTACTTCTGGCCTATTCATATTGATATCACCATTCCCATCAATATCGAGCATGCTATTGGTGTTATTGGCATAATAATATCGAAAACCTGTAGTACCTACTGTTACCTGGGCAAATGCCGGACTGCTGCTATTCCCTTTTAACGTTAGAAGACCATTATAGGCATTAAGAGCATTCCCTGCTGCACCAAAGGCTGTAATATCACCATCTCCGTTGAAATTAAGCTTTCGGTCTGCATTATAAAAATAATCACCACCACTAGCCTGACTTAGCTTAAATTGGGCAACATTATTATTCCCTGCTATAGTAAGAGCACCTCCTATATTATTGATTGTTCCTGCATTGACTCCTCCTTCCGTGGTTTTGGTTGAAGAATTAAGAAACATATCCATAGAACTTCCCGTATCATTAGTAAGCCTTAAAAGAGCCGAAGCATTGGTTCCGGAGTTTGTATTACTGATGGATGTAAGTCCTGCCCCATTCACATTACTTCTGAAGTATAAAGCTTTATCTAAGTAATCAATCGCTGTATTTTGCAAAAGGGTGCCACCAAGTCTCACATCCTCTCCTACAGCAGTAAGTCCATTACTTGCTGTAATATTGGTGTTTCCTGAGACTTCCCATGTAGAAACAGCGCCTGTAAGTCCGGTACTGATCAGCTGCAGGCTCTGGTTAGGGCCTATTGTGGTACTTGCACTTCCATTAATTGTTTCTGAAGCCGCAGGATTTACGGTAACCGTAAAAGCGGTGTTATTCTTAACGGTATACATACGTCCTCTGAAATTGCCTGTTCCTGAAACAGCTGCCGGAAGGGTGAAAACAGCATTTGCCGTTCCGTTATACGAGATGTGAAAATCTCCCGAAGTCATGGCATAAGCTGCAGAGGTAACAGAACTGTATTTTGCAGCCAAAGATCCGTTAACATCCAGTGTTGATCCGGGTTGGGACATATTGATCCCCACACTTTGGGCAGACCCAATACTGTAAGAAAGCAAAGCGGCCGCGATTGATAATGCAGTAAAATTTTTAAACATTATAATATGATTATGAGTTATTGATAAAGTGAATAAATCTTAGGAAATTAAACTGTATAAGGATTTTACGATACAGCAGCTATGGTAAGTTTTGGATTCTCTGTAAACAAACCGTAGATAGTGCCAGCGGGTGCCCTGAAAAATCTAAATGAAGAAAATTATAAAAATATTTTTTCATTGTTTCCTGTTTTTAATAGTACAAAACTATAGGTTACAGAATCGTTTTCGAAGAAATAAGTGTAAAGAAATCTCCATCTGTATGTGGAAAAATTATGACAAAATGTATAAGGAAGAAACTACTATTAATTTGTATAAGATGATTAAATCCACCACATTTTTTACCTCCAGAATCCTATCAATAACTATTTTACAGAAGCATGAATAATTAGGATAGGCTTTCTGAAATAGATTATCTTTATACAAATGAAATTTTTACCAATCATGAAGTTAAAATTATATCAAATAGATGCCTTTACAGATGAGATTTTCCGTGGAAATCCTGCGTGTGTTGTTCCATTAAAAAATTGGTTACCTGATGAAACCCTCTTAAAAATAGCCCGTGAAAATGCTGTAGCAGAAACCGCTTTTTTCATTGATAACGGCAATACGATTCACCTGAGATGGTTTACTCCTGAAATAGAGATGGATCTGTGCGGACATGCTACCCTTGCCACGGCTCATTGTTTGGCCACCATCTTAGATTATAAGAGCAATAGAATAATCTTTGATACCAAAAGCGGTGCATTGACTGTAGAAGTAAAAGATGGGATGTATTATATGGATTTTCCATCAAGAATGCCTGAAACAGCTACTCTTCCGGATATTATCACCCGAGCTCTTACCATACAACCTAAAGAAGTCTTCAAATCCCGAGATTATGTGCTGGTCTATGATTCTGAGGAGGATATCAAAAACATAAAAATTGAAAGATCTATTTTTGATCTTATCAATCTGGATCCGGGAGGTGTTATCGTGACAGCAGCAGGTACGGACAGTGATTTTGTCTCAAGATATTTTACTTCACAGTCCTCCATTCTTGAAGATCCTGTTACCGGCTCTGCCCACTGCTCGCTTATTCCTTTCTGGTCTGAAAGATTAGGAAAAGATAAGCTTTTTGCCCGTCAGATCTCTGAAAGAGGCGGCCAGCTTTATTGTGAAAACAAGAGTGAAAGAGTAATTGTGGCAGGGAAAGCCAAAACGTATTCTGTGGGACATTTTTGGATTGAATAAAAAAGGTTTCAGGAGATCTTGCGGTGCAATAATCATCACGGGATATTCAACAATAAAAGGCCTTGAATCGAATGATTCAAGGCCTTTCTGCGTAAATAATCTTATTTTTCCGATAAACGTTCTCAAGAGATAACTATTCGGTTCATTTCTCAATGCATTTTATAATGGTCATGTTTAGCGTTTGATTACTTTTACAGTTTTTACAGCGCCATTCACTGAATGTACTATCACCTGATAAATACCCGGTAACAGAGCTGAAAAGTTAAGTGTTCCTTTAGTATCATTGATTACTTTAGCAAGCACCTCTTTTCCCGCTGTATTGTAAACTGCTACTGAAAGAATTTTCTGATCCAATGAGAGGTTCAGAATATCATATACCGGATTAGGATAGACTTTAAGCTGATCTGCATTGAATGAAGCTTTATCCATGTTCAAACCTTTGTTTGCTGAAGTTCCATTAACCACTACATTATTTGCAGGACATCCCACAGGTGTAAAAATTGTTCTTTGAGTATCTCCTCCATCTCCCAGCTCTCCGTGGCTATTACTACCAGAAATCACTAAAAGTCCGTTCGTATTGATAGCCAATGTATTTTGAGCTCCTGCTGAGATGCTTTGCCAGTCAGTGGTAGTTCCAATAAGCATTGGAGTAGATCTGTGTACTGTAAATCCATCTCCCAATTGTCCTGAGGCATTATATCCCCATGTCCAAAGCGTTCCATCTGTTTTGACAGCTATAGTGGAACCATTAGTACCACTGCTAAAATTTCGCCAGTCTGTTGCAGTTCCAACCTGTATAGGTAAGGTTTTATTTACTGTTGTACCATCTCCCAGTTGCCCCCATCTATTATCTCCCCAGGCCCAAATTGTACCATCTGTTTTAAGTCCCATCGAATGAGTCCTTCCTCCCTCAATAGCTTTCCAGTTTGTAGCTGTTCCTATTTGCATAGGTAAGGTTTTATTCACTGTTGTACCATCTCCTAATTGTCCAAACTTGTTATCTCCCCAGACCCAAAGTGTTCCATCTGTTTTGATAGCAAGCGTATGATTACCTTTAGAGGATACACTTAGCCAGTCAGTAGCTGTTCCTATTTGTATAGGTAAGGTTTTGTTCACTGTTGTGCCATCCCCTAATTGTCCACTCTTATTATTTCCCCAGCCCCAAAGCGTTCCATCAGATTTTATGGCGGCCATATTACCATCTCCGGTTGTAATATTTACCCAGTCTGTTGCTATTCCGACTTGTATAGGTAAGGTTTTATTCACTGTAGTTCCATCCCCTAGTTGCCCGTCATAATTCCATCCCCAAGTCCACAGTGTTCCGTCTGCTTTTATTCCTGCCGAATAAGAAAGTCCGGCTACTATTTTCACCCAGTTATCAGAAGTTCCTATTTGTGTGGGTATATTTCTGTTAATCGTAGTTCCATCTCCCAGCGCACCATCAGAGTTATCTCCCCATCCCCATAATGTTCCGTCTTTTTTTAATCCTATGGAATGATTAAGACCGGCACTCACATTTTTCCAACAGCCTGGTTCAGTTGCAGGAAGTGTAGTAAAGGATCCGCCTTCCAACCAAACCGCCTGGCTGAATCCGCAATCAGAGGCCACCCACCAGTAATAAGTGGTTGCAGGCAGCAAGTTTGTTAAATTTACGGTTGTAGAAGCAGTAGTTCCATTATTTCCACTCATCGTAGGATTTGTGCTATACATGTACAAATATCCTTTGCTGGGAGCTTGGGTTGCTGCCGTCCAACTAATAGTAGCTGCTGCCGAAGTAATATTATTTGTAGAAAACTGTGTCGGAGAGATGCAAACTTCAGGCCAGGCAATCTCTACAAACGAATCTCTTTCAATAGTGGTATTATCACCTAACTGACCTGAGCTATTTAGGCCACAAGATCTAAAAGTACCATCAGTTTTTTTTACAAGAACATGATTTTTTCCGACATAGATCTGAAGATTGTCCGTAGAAGAGCCTACTTGTGTAGGGGGAAATGTAGCACTTGAAGTGTCGTTTCCATGCCCCAATTGTCCAAAAGCATTATATCCCCATGACCAAAGGGTTCCATCTGTCTTTGTTGCAAATGCAGCTCCATTTTTAGCCCCTATATAAAGCCAATCGGTTGCCGTTCCAATTTGCTGTGGGATTTTTTTTGAAACGTTAGTGCCATCCCCTAATTGCCCATAAACATTCTGACCCCATGCCCAGAGTGTTCCATCTGTTCTCAGACCTAATGAATAATTATCTGCAGCGTCAACATTTTTCCAATTCGTATCTGTTCCTATTTGCGTAGGGATCTTTTTTAAAATGTTAGTTCCATCTCCATGTTGTCCGGAAGTATTAGTACCCCATGCCCATAATGTCCCGTCTGTTTTGATTCCTAAGGCAAACTTATATCCTGTATCAACGCTTTGCCAGTTGGTATCTGTTCCAATTTGCGTTGGGGTCTTTTTTGAAATGGTAGTTCCATCTCCCAATTGTCCGGAATCATTACGTCCCCACGTCCATAGCGTTCCATCTGTTTTGATTCCTACCGAAAAGTCCTCCCCAATACTAACACTTTGCCAATTCGTATCTGTTCCAATCTGTGTTGGGATATTCTTTGTAGTGGTAGTTCCATCTCCCAACTGTCCGTATTCGTTACGTCCCCATGCCCACAATGTTCCATTATTTTTAATGGCGAAAGTCTGGTTGCCTCCGGCACTGATCATTTTCCAATCTGTAATTTTTCCTATTCGGTGTGGTGCTTTTCTGGTCATCGAGGTTCCGTCACCTAATTCTCCTGAAAAATTAGTTCCCCATCCCCACAATGATCCGTCTGTTTTGATTCCTGCAGAATGCTCATTTCCTGCATTAAGACTTTGCCAACATTGCGCAAAGGAGTGTATACTGATGAATACACCTAATAAAAGTATTTTTCTCATATTTTAATTTTCATGTTATTTTCCTACTCGTATAGCTTTTCGGTTCCGCTTCGTTTACATGGTTTCTGAACTCCATACCACAAGTCATCTGAACACCCAAAACACTCAGAATCAAATAAATTCATAGAGAAACAGGGATGTTAACCAATGAATAAGCGTTGATTTTGAAAGATTTTTGCAGATGTCAGCTCTAGCCCTTAAGAAATTTTAAGGACTTACTGTTGTTTTAAATTACTGGGAAAAAAGAGCGTGTATTCGTAAAAACAAATACGGTGTAGTTTTGTTCATTTTCATGGTTTAATTAGTTTTAAGGTTTAGTTTTTTAAGAAAACAACATGATCAGTTATAATGCCTTTTATGCTGTTCAATGCAAAAGTAGATTTTTATGATGACTCACAAAATACCATAGATCAAGATTTTCAGCAAGACCGGAATATCATTGTTCTTTTTTGTAGGAACAATTTATACATCAGAAAGTACAAGAAAGTAAGAGCTTAAGGTTCCTGAAACTTTCGCTTTTGCTGGTTCATAGATAGACAGACCGTCTATTTTTAGAAACATTGCTTATATTTGAATGATGTCATGAGTCATCCGTTAATTTAAAACTGACCCTTATTCAAAATAGAAAATGAAAATCATCATTACTCTTTTACTTTTTATCTCTGGAATTTTGTTTTCTCAAAATCAAAGATTTATCTATGAATATTCGTTCAAGATGGATACCTTAAACCAAGATAAGGTTGAAAAGGAGATTATGAATCTCGATATTACCCAAAAGGGATCTTATTTTTACAGCGCTTTGTTGATTACGCGGGATTCTCTTTTCAATGCAGAACTTGAAAAAGGAAAGGTTTCAAATACCATCCATATTGATCTTAGAAAGATCCAACATCCGAAAGCTAATTTCAGAATTTCCAAAATATACCCAGGCTTAGAAACAGTGTACCACACTTCACTTAATGCCAGTAATGTTGCCGTAAAAGAACTCAATAAAATCAATTGGGAGGTTCTTCCTGAAACAAAAACCTTCGAAGGTTTTAAAGCGCAGAAGGCTATCACCCATTTCGGCGGAAGAAACTGGATTGCATGGTTTACCAATGACATTCAAATTCAGGACGGACCTTATAAATTTTGCGGCCTGCCCGGCTTGATCTTACATATTGAAGATGAAGAGGGAACTCATATTTTCAATATGGTTGGAAGCCAGAAGCTCACCGACAGCTTTTCACTTATCGATGCAAAAACCGCAGAAATCTTCCTGACAAAGGAAAAATTCAATAAACTTTGGCATGAATATATAAAAGATCCTGCTAAAAACATCAAACTAATGCACAGCTCCTCTGGAATGTCAGAAACCATAATGTTTGATTCAAATACCAAAAATCCCCTGAGCAAACAAGAATTAATCAGAAACAAAGAAACGCGCGCAAAGGAATTCTTAAAACGATTCAATAATTTTATAGAAAAGGAGTTGTACAAATAGTCTCAGTATTAGATCATCTTTGTGGATTACACATTCCCTACTTTTTATCTTCATTAAGTTTTTGGATTATTCTTCAGGATTAACATCTCCTTTTCCCCCCAACAAGCTCCATAATAGCGACTGCATCAAGTTCCATGAAAAAAAAACCGTTTTGTATCAAAGCATCACATTCCGAAGTTTTTGAAATGAACTCTGCGCTTGGGATAACCTCTTTGAAGAAAATTACGGGCTTTGTCATTATTCGTATATATTACATATTCGCCAGTTTGACCATCAAACAAATGCAATTCTCCACCTTTTTTCAACCCTACAAAACAATGTCCTATTGTGGAATCTTCAAAAGTTCCTTTTATGTGATATTTATCTTTAACGCCATAAATTACAACAATATCTCCTTCTGTCATTAATTGCTTTATTCTTGGAATTGTTTTAGGTTTGGAACTATGAGTAGCATAATTGGCAGCAGTATTTAACATATATCTTGGAGAAGCACTTCCTCCCCATGATGCATTAAATCCTGCCTGTGTTGCAAAATCCTTAGAACATTCAATACTTTTGATAGTAGTCATACAATCCTAAAGTTCAAGGATGAAGAATTTTCCAGAAAATTCGAAAATTAATTTGGAAAAGATGTAATTAAACTGTATAAACTTAAATAATATTTCTAATAATAGCCTATTTCTAAAATATAAAATAAACTAAAGTGTGATGCATTGTATTTTTATATTTCAAAAGTATTTTATCTTAATTTTATTTGTAATTTAACAATCTGAGCTAAGTGTCACATATAGAATGATTTGGCGCAAACCTGAGATATATCCATATTGTAACAAGAAAAAAGATAATTAAAAGATTGCAATAAAATAGTACCATGATAAAATATGTCAATATCAAATTGTTATTAGTCCTTCTTGCCATTGTTTTTGCATTTGATTTAGTATTTATAGCTATGGATCATAGTTCATGGCGGTTTTTTACCAAGCCACTTTTGTTACCTATTATTATCTGGTTTTATTTTACGTATTCTCAACAAAATGTATTTCGGATCAACCAATGGTTTTTATCTGGATTAATTTTGAGCTTTTTGGGTGATGTGTTTTTGTTATTTGGATGGGGATTTATGCCCGGTTTGGGAAGCTTTTTATTGGCTCATATTTTTTACATCGCTTATTTTTTTAAGATTAAAAAGAAAAATGCATGGAGTTGGCTTCCCTTTGTTTTTCTATATTTAGGTTCATTTATTTACTATATATATCCCTATTTAAACGAAATGAAGATACCCGTGGTGATTTACGGAATTACCATTGCTACGATGCTGTATTTTAGTATCAGTACTTATTCTTCATTATTAATCCTAGGAGCGATTTTGTTTGTAATATCAGATTCTGTATTGGCCATTAATATGTTTGTACAGCATAGTATTGAGAAAGAACTTGTTGTGATGATTACTTATGTTTTAGCCCAATTGATGTTGGTGTTGGGAGTGGTTGGTATTGAAAAAAAGAACAGAATTATTCGATAAAATCAAGACTTATGAAAAGATTTTTTCATAGTATCGGGCTATTCTGTCCATTGGATTTTACTGATCCTGTTACTTATTTTATTCCTGTGTTTATCTTCTTGATAGTAGGGGAAATATTTTTGTATCAAATTCCTCAAAAAGTATTTACAAAAAGACTCATCAAAGATAATGTATCGAGTATCGGATTGGGGATAGGGGCAGTAATGTTAGACTTTGGGATGAAAGCTATTTCATTGTCCTACTTTTTTTGGATTTACAATCATTTTAGACTTACTGATATTTTCGGGATCAAAGATTTCAACAAATTCTTCACTTTAAAATGGCATGCAGATCACTGGTGGCTTTGGTTATTGGTTATGATTGTTCAGGATTTTGGCTTTTACTGGCATCATCGGTTGAGTCATAAAATCAGATTATTCTGGACAGGTCATGTCAATCATCATTCGGCTAGTCATTTGAGTCTTGCTATTGCATTGCGTCAAGGATGGTTTGAAATCGTATATCGAGACATTTGGTATATCCCTTTTATCATTATTGGTTTTCATCCTATTATGATTGCTATGATGCATCAATTTAACTTGATTTTTCAATTTTGGCCACATACCAATGCTATTGGAAAATTAGGGTGGTTCGATAAAGTATTCAATTCTCCTTCCAACCATCGGGTGCATCATTCTAGAAAAATTGAGGATTTAGATAATAACTATGGCGGCATTTTGATGATTTGGGATCATCTTTTCGGCACGTACAAAGCCGAAGAAAAGAAAACGATGGATTACGGCATTTATCATAACATTCATACTTATAATGTTTTTCATATCGTCTTTGATGAGTTTGGAAATATGATAAAGGATGTCCGAAATGCACCTACATGGAAAGCGAAATTGGGGTATATATTCAATGCTCCGGGCTGGCATCATAATGATAAAGATGAGCGGATTTCTACTTTGAAGCGGGAATTAGAAGAAAAGATGAATTGATGGTTGTCTTGCATGAAAACAAATACGATTCTCGTCAGGTATGCAATTTTTTCATAGCAAGTAAGAATAATCTAACCTATAACATTTGACCGTCTGATTTTATAAAACTAAAAGATTTCATAACAAAGCGTCATAAAACAGTAAACTATCTGGTTGTAGACCAGCTTGACCGTTTTAGCCGTGTAGCTAATGAAGCCTTTACAATGATGAATATCAGTATAGCCGACCAGAAATCAAGCAATTTAGGACATAAAAAAAGGAGACATTCATTTTTGAATGTCTCCTTAAGTTTATTGAATATTTTTCAAAAATTCCATCAACGATAATTCGTACATTGTAATAGATATGACTTAATCTAATAGTTAGCCATTAAAAAACTACCCAAAATGTACATTTCTACAACAGGATAGGTAGAAGCTGAGCCAAACTTTCTATCTGTAAAAAATTATTTGGTTTGACTTTCTCATCATTTTTTTCATGCTCCCAGGTTATATGATACGGAACATGTATTGCTTGCGCTCCGACTTCTAAAACGGGCAAAATATCTGAATTTATTGAATTCCCAATCATCAAGAAATTTCCTGCCTCGCATTCAAGTTTACTCATGAGCTTTAAATAATCATTATTCTTTTTATTACTCATAATCTCAACATGATGAAAATACTTTTGGAGACCCGAATTATTTAGTTTCCTTTCCTGGTCCAAAAGATCGCCTTTGGTGGCTACTATCAATTTGTAGTTTTTATTAAGTTGAGCCAATGTATCTTCTACCCCATCCAGCAATTCAATTGGC
The DNA here is from genome assembly GCF_002979755.1 of Chryseobacterium culicis. Lineage (NCBI taxonomy): Bacteria > Pseudomonadati > Bacteroidota > Flavobacteriia > Flavobacteriales > Weeksellaceae > Chryseobacterium > Chryseobacterium culicis. The sequence continues at coordinate 66,323 of NZ_PCPP01000003.1, forward strand.
ATCCTTAATAGATCCTGCCCAATTTCTATAATCTTATTCACTGTTTTTAAAGATAATTGGCCTGCTGAGATTCTACTCGCTGTTTCTATCATACAAAGTATAAAACCTTTCACTCCATATCCATATAAGGACAGGTTATTCATTTCCGTTTCAAACAGTTCTTTTGATATTGAATGTTGAGGAAGATAATTTTCTAATAATTGGCAAAATTCAACCTCTGCCTTTTGGTAATAGGGTTCATTTATCCATAAAGTATCATCCGCATCAAAGGCTATAATCTTGATGGACTCTCTATTTATATTCATTATATTAATTATTCAATTTTTAATATTATCTAATTTGGGTATTACTGTACTGTTCCCATAAAGATATCAGATTTAATTCTGAATCATAGATAGCATTAAACGCAAAAACCTCACCTTTAGAAACATAATCGTATATATATAAATCAGTTAAAGGTGTTGGAATATCCGCCAAATTTTCAGCTTCTATCCATTCTAGTTCTCCTTCATTACAATATGGGGCATCTACAAATTCGATATCTGATACATATACATAACTTATCCAATTGTATTTTACAGGTGAAGTTTCAGTTAAAATCCCACAAAACTGTTTCGAAGTAATATGAATTCCCGTTTCTTCCATTACTTCACGTACAACGGCATCGTCAGGATTTTCAAATGGATCTATTTTTCCACCAACAGGAACATACATATCTTTATTTGGTTCTTTTAGTCGTTTTAGCAACAAAAATTTATCCTTGTTTCTTAATATACATAGCGTAGCTACCTTCTTCATTCCATTCACACAATTATTCATGTTTTTTACCTTTTTAAACAAAAATAATAAAATTCCAAAAGAGTTTTCAATACTTGAACTGCATATATCTTCAACAAAATTATAAATTACCTCTTGTATCTTGAGCTATGAGATTGAATGGTTAAGGGAATATTGAACACATAATAATAGAAATCTTCTAATAGCAAATATTTTCTTATATTAAGAAATATTCAAAACTCGAACACATTTTTACATTATTCCAAAATAATATAACCAGTTGAAAATCAACACGTATAGAATATATAAAAAAAGGAGACATTCAAAAATGAATGTCTCCCTAAGCGGAGAGTGAGGGATTCGAACCCCCGGACCTGTTACAGTCAACAGTTTTCAAGACTGCCGCAATCGACCACTCTGCCAACTCTCCCTAAACTCCGGCTATACCGTTGTTTTCAGTGGTGCAAATATAGAACGATTTTTAATTTCTGCAAAACTTTTTCCACACAAATTTTAACAAAACTTAATAATAGACTAGGAATCAGGGGAATTATTTTTTATTAAATAAACTGTTCAATTTTGCAAACAAATCTATATTTATAATTTAATGCTTATTAATAAAAAAAAAGAAGCAAGTTACCTTGCTTCAAAAATACGTTGGCCAGGCCTTGCTCTACAGTATTGACTTACATGTTCAACGCGCCCATAACGGACCCTAATATAAGCTCTTACAAAGACGGACTTTAATCCTACGCACACCAAACATCTTGTTCTCATAGTATAATTATTTAAATTAAATTAATTATAACTTAAAATCACTATGATCTGTTTGGTACTTACAAATATAGAATATTTAAAATAAAAATCAAATATTTATATTTTGAATCAGCTCTATCTTAAGGTTTTACTTTGTTCATACAAACTTATTAGATGAAAAACTGACATATCGATTAATGGTTCATACATGAAAGAATTAATATGAATATTTTCAGGCGTCATTAAATTAACCCTATCAACAATAGATGAATTAATACTTCCATTATATTTTTTCTTATATTCTTTAGACAAGGCTTTTGTTTGATTAAATTGAATCTTTTTCATGTCTATTCCCGTTAATTTACTTAATAAATATTGTTCAGTTTTTAATCTACTGGCTAATGCTAAAGTAATTTTATTTTCCAATAAAATTTCATTAACATTTTGTTCAGCCACAATTGAATCTGCTACAGCAAAAATAAAATCCTGAATATTTAAATCAACATCAAAATTAATATTAACATCTTTTAATTTGGATATTCTATTTTTGAAAATATTAAAAACATTCCCAACAGTAATATCTTTTGAATTCTCTCGATGATGCAGACAGCTAAGAAGTAATTGACAATCGTCTACTTTAGACGATTCAGAATATTCAATTAGATTTCTAACAAATGCAATTAAACTTATGAAAATCTTTGAATCATGACATTTTTTCAAATATTCTTTAAAAACTCCTTTTGCATATAATCCATGTTTTAACTCGACCAACCTATTTTCATCTTTTATAGCCATAAAAAGTGATTGTTCAGGTAGTTCTAATCTTAATGCTAAAGTTCTATAAAAATCAAAATTATGAGTTAAAATCAATAGTTTGAATTTAGATAGCAAATGTAGATCACTTATATATTCAATTATTGCATATTTATTTTTATAATCAAAGGAATCAGCTATATCATCAAAAATAAGTATCGTAGTATTATCAATAAGCATTCTAGATTCAATTTCAAACAAAAATTGTAAGATAAAATAAGCCCTTTGTTCCCCTTTGCTAAGAATTTTCAAAATATTTTCTTTTGTCTGCTTGACTGGTGTGTCATTGGAGTCTTTATAAATAAATTCCAAATTAGCAGTTTCCTGTTTAAGAATAACATCTTGTTGATTTTTTATTCCCACAGTAAAAGGAACATAAAACCTCTCATTGAACTTTTTTATAATTTCAATCCAGCGAGATTTTTCTTCATTGGCATCCTTGATTATATCTTCTAATTCTTTCTTTTTATTTTCATACAAATTTGTTAAATCATTAACATCCTCTTTTATTTCAGAAAGGTAACTATTCCAAACTTTTTTCTTAAATTCATTATAATCTTTAAGTTCAACTAATAATGAATTATCATCTTCAATAACTTTTTTAAATGCTCTAAGTTCACCATTTGCTCCAATAGCTTTATCCACTTTATCAAAAGACTTTTTTAACTTTTCATCAGCAAATATCTTTTCGATTTCTTGTTCATATAAAGTCTTTAATTCTTGGAAGTTTTTAATTTCTGTCCCATCTTCCAAAATAAAAATATGACCTGCCTCAAAATAAGCATTATCTTCAATTGATTTTATTATTTCATTCGCTTGGTAAGTTCCAAAAGAATTATCTGAGTTAATTTTAAAAAGTCTTGAATTAGAGATTATATCATTATAGTTATTAATATAATCTTCCAAAATAGCTTCGTTTTTATCTAAAAACTTTTTTACATTTCCTTTTGTATCAAATACATCATTATATTTAAACGTGATAGCTTTATTATTATCACTTAATTCAGAGTTGTTTTTAATTAAAATATCTAAAAATGTATCATTTGTATTTTCACGAAAACTACCTACATATTCTCCTTCACAATCATTACTTTTGGAAATTTGCTTAAGTTTTTTAAGAAGATCTCCTTTAGCATTATTTATCTCTTTATATAAAGAATCATATTTATCTTTTAATTCTGTACTTGCAATAAACGATGTTATCTTATCAGCTGCATCAAAAGTGCTATCTTCTGCATTAATAACTAGAATAGAATTTGGATTTATTGGTTTTCCATCACATAAAATTTTATACTTTGATTTTCTATTATATACATAATCTTTTGGAATGTCTTTATTATCACCTTTAGAAACTAAATCTAAAGTTTTAGCAAATGAAGTCTTCATAGTGCCATTTGGAGCATATATAATAAGAGAATTTGATTCTTCAAAATTAAAGTTTTGATTTAATTTACCTATACCAAAGCAATTTTCAAGTTCAATTGATAATATATTCATATGATTAGTTTTAGTTATATAGATTTAAAAACAAAAATAATCATTATTGAAGCTATTACTCTACGGTTTTCCATAATACAAAAACTTCCAAACTCTATTTACAAACATCCACATTTTTCACTACATTTGTAAAAACACAGGTATCCTATGACAATGGAAAAACTAAGAACTTTAAGAAAGCAGAAAGGCTATACTCAGCAGCAGATTGCTGATCTTCTTGCTACGGATGTCTCCAACTATAGCAGAAAAGAAAATGGAGATGTCAGAATATTTGATGACGAATGGGAAAAACTGGCTAAAGCTTTGGAAGTTCCTGTAGAAGATATCAAAGAAGAGAAAGAACCGAATGTTGTACAGAAAAATGAAAACATAACATTTAATGACACTAGTTCATTTCATCAGTCTGGCATCTATAATTGTAACGTTCCAAATTACTTATTAGAAAATCAACAGGAATACATTAATCTTCTGAAAGAGCAGATTAAGGCTTTAAAAGAAGAAAATGAAAATTTAAAAAAGGGATAATCTCCTCTACATAAAGAACAAAACGGCTTCCAATGGAAGCCGTTTTTATTTTATACCTGTAAAAAGCTCCTATTCACGGTCTACAATTGCAATGAAGCTATTTTTTAAAAGATCGGAAGGATATACAAACTGATCACCATCTTCTCCCTTTACTACAATAGCTCCCTGCTCATCGTTCAGGCATTTGTCCAACTGGGTTTTCAGATCATTAAGTTTTCCATGAGCAGCCTCAATAATATAAGTTCCTGTAACATGTGTGATTTTGATAACTTTGGTTTCCATATACATTTTGATTAGGAATTAAATGTAAGGATTTTACTTTAAGTATGAAGATATTTTCAGGAAGATAGACAAGCTGGCAGATACAAACTGGTTATTATAATGCCTTTCAGTGGAAGCCATTTTTCTTTTATTATTATCAAAACATCCATTTACCCCCTTCTAAAGCCCCTAAAGCCACTTCAATAAGGGTCGGGCGACCGTTCACCAACACCCTTTACCCCCTTACCCAAGGGGGTAAAGCCCCTTCACTAAGGGGGTAGAACCTCTTCCGAAGTGGCTGGAGACCGTACATGAACACCCTACAGGGGGTTATACAAGTCCCTGAAGACCCTTGAGCAAGTCCCTCCAGACCCTTTCAAAGGGTATATACCCTGTCAGTCATCAGATTGTATTATATTTGTAAGGTTTCAATACTATAATAAAAACTAATACTACTATATTCAGATGCTTATTCAATCCTTTATTAAAAAATCGGTTATTACCGCTTCATTAGCCATCACCTCTATGGCTTTTTCCCAAAAAATGCCTATTTCTGTTCTTCCTTCCGGTCATCTGGTGGTAGGCGCTGAAATAGATGGTAAAAAGGGAAATTTTATTTTTGACACAGGAGGAGGAATCAATCTTTTCCTGGGAAACTTTTCCAAAGGTCTGGAACCCAAAGAAACGTATAACTATTTAACGGCTTTTCGGGCAACCGGTGAGAAAATGACGATTCCTCTTTTCAAATCAAAAGAGATTATTTTTAATGGTAAAAAATTTAAAGATACCTGGTACTCCACGCATGATATGGAGATGAAAGGAATTGACGGTTTAATTTCCCTTCCAATGCTTTATGATACAGAGTTTATCATAGATTATACCACCAACGAGCTTATCTTTCCAAAAGAAAAACTGAATGGCAAGAAAGTAATGGATATCCAGCTTTCTACCAATGCAGACCAGTCCATGGACATTACAACCTATGTGCTTCTGAACAATAAATATAAGATTAACGTTCTTCTGGATTCCGGTTCCGGCAAAGATTCTTTCTGGCTGAGTGAACGCCTGATGAATACGATGGATATCAAAAAAGAAGGCCTGAATGTGGTTGAAAAGAAAAGTGAATTCAATCCTGATCTGACGACCAAGTTTTATAAAAGTGATATCGGCTCTATTTCTACCCCTTTTGCCACAGTTGAAAAGCCTAAGGTCTTTTTTGTAGACGGTCTTATTTATGAAGGTAAAACAAGCATCAACTGGCTGGGGAAAAAACTGGGATTCAATCTTAAGGAGAAGAAAATCTATATTCTGGATTAGAAATATAATTACAGAAAACGGCTGTATTAGAATTGTCATTCTGACGCAGGAAGAATCCCAAACATCAATAAGATTCTTCCTTCGTCAGAATGACAAACAGTATGAATATTCAGGGTAAGAGTTTCAATCTTATTTCCTTCAGCATCCCGCAAAATGATCATTTTTTATACATAAAACCTGTATTGTTATTCTGTCATTCCGTAGGAATCTAGATTGTTACTTTTTATTAAAAGACAAAAAAGATTGTTTAGATTCTTTCAGAATGACAAATGAGAACAAATGTATTTACAGATAGACATTATTTTCCTGTCGGCTCGAATAATTCAATCTTATTCCCTTCAGGATCTGCAAATGACCATTTTTTATACATAAAACCTGCATTGTTATTCTGTCATTCCGTAGGAATCTAGATTGATACTTTTTATTAAAAGACAAAAAAGATTGTTTAGATTCTTTCGGAATGACAAATGAGAACAAATGTATTTACAGACAGACATTACTTTCCTGCTGGCTCGAATAATTCAATCTTATTTCCTTCAGGATCCAGGATGTGCACAAACTTTCCGTATTCATAAGTAGCAACCTCATCCAATACCGTTACCCCTTCTTTTTTCAGTTCTTCTACCAATGCTTCAATATTTTCTACATGATAATTGATCATAAATTCTTTGGCAGAAGGTTCAAAATACTGAGTCGACTCTTTAAAAGGGCTCCACAGCGTATATCCTTCTTTCCCGGACTCTGCGTCTTTCCAGTCGAATTTCGCTCCGTAGGGACTGGTGGGTAATCCAAGGTGGGTTTTGTACCATTCATTTACTTGTTCCGGATCTTTGCACTTAAAGAAGATTCCTCCGATAGCAGTTACTCTTTTCATTTTTTATTCGTTTTTATTCAGTCTATAGTTTTCTGATGCAAATTTAATGTGTTTTGCAGTTTCACAAATATATTAATGTTTTGATTACCTATTTCACGAATTTCTCATTGAATATTTGATATGAAGAAATATTTTTGTTGGAAAACGCAAAGGCGCAAGTAATCTTAAAAAAGACTGTTATAAGGCGCAAAGATTTTATCTCCGATAAAATTGATAACTGCACATTTTTAAATCTCTCGCTGATTTTGCAGATAAAGCAGATCAATTATTATGAAAAAAATCTGCGTAATCTCCATAATCTGCGAGAACATTCACTGAAAATTTTCTGAAACATTTTATAATATTAAACCATTAAGATGAATTAAATAATTAAGAACATTAAGATAAAGCGCCACAATTTCTAAAACATCTTAGATGTTTCCTTAACTTTCCTTCACAGCTTCAAGTTCCTTAATGGTTTAAAATAATTTGAAGATCTCTTCTCCTTTGTGTTTTCCAATAAAAAAAGCGTACCCATGGGGTACGCTTTGTATTGTATAAGTTGAATACGATTAGTGTAATTCAGCTAAATATTTTTCTGCATCCATTGCAGACATACATCCGCTTCCTGCAGCGGTAATAGCCTGTCTGTAGATATGATCCTGAACGTCACCAGCAGCAAATACTCCCGGAAGATTCGTTCTTGTAGAACCTTTTTCAGTAAGAATATATCCGTTCTCATCAAGATCTACCTGACCTACGAAGATATCGGTATTCGGTTTGTGACCAATCGCAATAAAGATCCCTTCAACATCCACTGTAGATTTCTCCTGAGTCTGGTTATTGATGATCACTGCTCTTTCTACTAAACTGTTTTCTCCTTCAATCCCGATTAACTCGTGGTGGAATTTCACTTCAATATTCGGAGTGCTTTCTACTCTGTGAACCATTGCTTTTGAAGCTCTGAAAACGTCTTTTCTTACCAACAGGGTTACTTTCTTACATAATTTCGCAAGATAAGTAGCCTCTTCAGCCGCAGTATCTCCCGCTCCTACTACCACTACATCTTTTCCTCTGTAGAAGAATCCGTCACAGGTAGCACAAGCCGAAACACCACCTCCTGCATATTTTTTCTCATCATCAAGACCTAAATATTTTGCTGTAGCTCCTGTAGAGATAATCACTGTTTTAGCAAGGATTTCTTTGTTTCCTGCATATAATTTGTGAACACCGCCTACTTCCTTAGAGAATTCAGCTTTAGTGATCATTTCGTAGTGAACTTTGGTTTCAAATCTTTCTGCCTGTTTTTGCAGATCCATCATCATTTCAGGACCTGTAATCCCGGCTGGATACCCTGGGAAGTTATCAACTTCTGTAGTGGTTGTTAATTGTCCGCCCGGCTCCAGACCTGTATACAATTCAGGTTTCAAGTCTGCTCTTGCTGCATAGATAGCAGCGGTGAAGCCAGAAGGCCCGGATCCAACGATCACACAATCTAAAATGTTTTGCTCCATAATTTACTTTATTCGAAAAGATTTAATTTGAATTAAGACTGCTAATTTCGGAATTTTTAATTTCTCTTTAAAGTTATTTTAATGATACTTGTCAATATCTGATATGTTGAATTTCGATAGGAGTTGTTTTTGGGTTCGGTATTCGGGATTCAAGTTTAGGGGTTTGATGCGAAGATTAAAAACTTCTGTTTTCATAACCCGCATCAAGCATCACAGACTCACTTCATCACCACGTATCACGTAACTCATTGCCACACATCCTGTTTACACTTTCATCTTAATCTTATCTACATTGATAATTTTATATACCAATTCTCTGATCAGTTCCGCATCACCCATATTCACTGCTCCAAGTCCTTTTCCTTTCATATCAAATTCGCGAAGAATAGAAATAACCCTTGTCGCATGTTTTAAAGGATAAAGTCTTGCACTTTCTGCATAGTCTTTAATAAAATAAGGATTTACTCCCATTTGTGAGGCAATCGTTTGTGGAGACTGCCCTGCCATAGTCTGGTAGATAATAACGTTTGAAAAATAATTGTACAGGCTTGCCAGCATCATGACAAAAGGATTATTCTTCGGATTTTTTCCCATAAAATGGGCAATTTTAAAGGCTGCATTGGCATTTTTAGTTCCCAAAGCCTTTTGAAGTTCAAAAATATTATATTCTTTACTGATCCCGATATGGTTTTCCACGATCGATCCGTCAAGAATCTCTCCTTCTTTAAGAATGATCTTTAACTTGTTCAGTTCATTAGCAATTCTTGAAAGGTCGTTCCCTAAGTATTCTGCCAGAAGATGAGAAATATTGGGAGCCGTTTTGATAGACAGCTTTATACATTCATCTGAGATCCATTTGGGAAGATTATTTTCCTTTACAGATTCACTCAGGAAAAGAGCTTTGGCTTTGTCTAGCGCTTTGGTCGCTTTTTTTCTGCTGTCAAGTTTCTTATGTTTATGCGCAAAAACCAGCACTGTAGAAGGCACCGGATTTTCTACATAAGATTCCAGAATTCTGTTTTCCTCTTCATTGAATCTTAAATCCTGTGCTTCTTTTACAATAATCACCTGCTTATCACCCATCATCGGAAACTGTCTCGCCAGGGAAAGAACTTCCTGATAGGACGTATCTTTTCCGTAGGTAACCGTTTGGTTGAAAGCTTTTTCATCTTCTTCCAAAAAGTTATGCTCAAGCGCTTTTACCACAACATCAATAAAGTAAGCTTCTTCTCCGTGGAAAAAATAAATAGGTAAAACTTCTTTATTTTTAATATTTTTGAGGATTAAATCTAATTCTTTCATCTTACTAATGGAACTTCCAAAACTGAATTTTCAGGAAACTTTTGATTTTAAATTCAAGAAAGACAAAGATAAGTTTTTTATTTATGATTTGGTTCGTAAAACTTATCTTCTGCTCACTCCTGAGGAATGGGTCAGACAGCACTGGATACACTATTACCTTACCGTAAAATCCTACTCCACCTCTGCCCTGATTACCGAAAAAAAGATTGTGCTGAACGGTCTTACCAAACGAATTGATCTCCTGATTACAGAAAAAACAGAACCTATAATTCTGATCGAATGTAAAGCTCCACAGATTAAATTAACAGAAAAGACTTTTGAACAGACAGCCCGATACAATTCCATTATCGGAGCCCGGGAAATCATCCTTACCAACGGACTTCAGCATATCAATGCTTACTATAAAGACGGACAGTATCAGTTTTACAGACCGGAATAGCACAAAATCATTTCCGTTTACCAATATTGATAAGAACGGTAAAAAATTCCCATCCTTTGGAGGGATGATTCACAAAAATATTACGACTTCAAAACACTATTAATTATTATGAAAATAAAAAACATCATATTCGATTTCGGAGGGGTACTCATGGACTGGAATCCCAGATATTATTTCAAAACATATTTTAATGATAATGAAAAAATGGAATACTTCCTTGAAAACATCGCTCAGGATGAATGGAATGTAGAACAGGACAGAGGAAGAAGTCTTGCTGAAGGAACAGAAATTCAGGTGAAAAAATTCCCGGAATGGGAAAAAGAGATCCGCGCTTTCTATGACAACTGGACTGTGATGCTGAAAAGCGATATTCCACAGAATGTAGAGGTGCTCCGAAAGCTTAAAAATACGGATTATCATTTATTCGGACTGACCAACTGGTCTGCAGAAACCTTCCCTTATGCATTGGAAAACTATGATTTCTTCCAGATCTTCGAAGGTAAAATTGTAGTGTCCGGAACAGAAAAACTGATCAAACCTGACCCTAAAATCTGGCATGTATTGTTGGAAAGATACAACATCAAAGCAGAAGAATCTCTTTTCATAGATGATAATACGAAGAATATTGAAATGGCAAAATCACTGGGATTTATTACGATTCAGGTTTTCCCGGAGACAGACTTAGCAAAGGAATTGAAGAAATTTGGAGTTGAGGTTTAGTCTTTAAAATATTTTCTTAATTTTAATACTGCTTTTATCAATTTCTAACTCACAAACAATTAATTATGATACGTTCCATCTTATTAACCACCATGATGATCACCTCGGGAACCTTTTTCAGTCAGAAACTTAAAACTGTTTCTTATCAGGATGGTTCGCAGAAACTGAATGGTCTCATTACGTCCAATGCAGGAAAAAAACTTCCGGGTGTATTGATTCTTCCTGCCTGGAAAGGTATTGATGAAGAAGCTAAAACAGCAGCTGCGGAGCTTGAAAAACAAGGTTATATTGCCTTTATCGCTGACATTTACGGGGAAGGAAAAATTCCTGCCGACAATGAATCTGCGGCAAAGAGCTCAGGATATTATAAACAGAATTATCAGGAGTACCAGAAAAGAATTTCACTGGCATTAGAACAACTCAAGAAAAACGGAGCCATTTCTGATAAAATAGCGGTTATCGGTTATTGTTTTGGGGGTACAGGTGCGTTGGAATCCGCAAGAGGACATCTGCCTGTAGCGGGTGTGGTGTCTATTCATGGAAGCCTGAGCAGAGATCAAAGCAGAAAAAATGAACCCTTAACCGCAAAAATTCTGGTTGAGAATCCGGCTGATGATAAAAGTGTAACTCCGGATGATTACAATAACCTCATCAAAGAAATGAACGATGGAAATGCCGACTGGCAGATTATTACGTATGCCCATTCAAAACATACGTTTACAGATCCGAAATCTCCGGATTATAATGCAACAATGGCTAAAAGAGCATGGAACCATACTCTGATGTTCCTGAAAGAAATACTGAAATAGAATTACTAACCAAAATAAAAAAGGCAAATCCGCAGTTCAGTGGATTTGCCTTTTATTTTTTATCAGAATTAATTATGGTTTAGCTTGCAGCTCTACATCATATTTCTTTGGGGAATATTTGGTCAGAGAGCCTGTAGCAGCATCAATTCCCACTCCTATTGCTCCTCCGAGAATAATATTCAGTAAAGTCACAGCATTAAAGTTTTTGGTAAGCTTTACTTCTTTCTTCTCAAATCCTTCTTTTTCAAAGGTAACCATCTGCTTACCCAAAGCTCTTGGGATTTTAGTTGTACAAGGTGTTGTACATTTTTCTATTCCTTTGTGAAACACTTTTGCCCCTTCAGGATTTGAAGAAAAAGCTATTGAATCCTGAGTTCCTGTAAAAATGGTTGCACATGAAGTGGTAGAAAAGGCAATCCCCAGCATCAATACAATTGATAATTTGTTTTTCATAGATCTTAATTAGTTCATTTTTTTAAGTCCGCGAACTTACAAAATAATTCAAAAACAAACGCTATCAATGGATGCAAATATCTTACAAAACATAGTAATCATAAGGATTACAGGATAATAAATCACAAAAACGCACCTTAGTGCGCTCTTTCATCAATATTAGTTTTTACCGGTACATCTTTATTTTTTTATAATGGGTAATGAACCTGCATTTCCATTACTGGAGCTCCAGTTTACATAATAAGTTCCTGATAATCCTTTTTGAAGATCTATCGGCAGTTTATTAACCCCTGATTCAATATCTGTCTTATATCCATATAATGTTTTACCTGCAATATCAGTTACCATTACCGTAATGGTCTCTCTTCCTGAAGCAGTATACTCAAACTCTGAAAATCCGCTGCTTGGGTTGGGATAAAGTTTCGCTTTGTTCTGCCCAGCTGAAGTTTTACTAAAAGTTGAAGTTATAGGAGTACATGGGTTAGTATCACATATGTAGCAGAGAAATTTAGTACATTGAAGAATATAGGTTGTAGAAGTAGTACGGGTAAGAGTTACTCCATATCCATAACTGCTATTTGAGCCAATATCATAAAATAATCCACGATCCATCTCAGGGGTCCAGCATCCCGGAATAATGGTTGTAGCTCCTCCAATTGCCATTGGAATTGGATAATAACGGCTTGTCAGACCCGGATTAGGAAAAGATACTTTAAAAGTACGTATTACAGGTGGGCTTCCTATAGTTGTAAAGACATCCGGAAGTAAAAAATTTTGAGTAGTAATCTGACCTTCCGGAAAACCTTTTGTTTCTACTATTGAACCTGTCTTAAACTGTAATGATACCGAAGAGGGAACATATCCGGGAGCATTAGGTAATGGAACCGGGGATTGGTCTTCTCTCTTTACACTTACTGTTGTACCTGAGGGGTCAACGGGAACAAACTGAGCACTTAAAACTGTACTGCAAAATACAGCCGCTACAAGAAGAAAACCTGCTTTTCTTCCTCTTAAAAATGATTCTGATGATCTAAAGATCGTTGTTAAAGTTTTTTTCATAAAGTAATATTTTGGTGATAGCGTTCTTTCTTATCACGGGACGCCGTTACCGATAAACAGGTACAAGTTGTCTCTTTTTTAAGGAAAAAAAAAGAACCAATGAGTAAGTGAGCAGGATAAAAACACAGGCGAGTATTTTGTTATTTTGAATGCGTAAAAAAGCTGTAAATATGATGTTTGGGGGCATTTCTCATTCTGGGGAATTTTCTATATTAGCCTGAAAACTATGCATCATTACCGTCTCATATTATTCCTGCTGTTTCATAGCCTGCTGATATACAGTCAGAAGCCACAGCTCCGGCACTATAGCTTAAGTGACGGATTGCCCAGTAACACAGTATATTCTGTGTATCAGGACAGTAAAGGGTTTATCTGGTTCTGTACCAGCTGGGGAATTTCAAGGTTTGACGGGCATCATTTTGAGACCATCACCAGCAATCACGGACTTCCGGATAATGAAACTTTTCAGGCATGGGAAGATGAATGGCAGCGATTATGGGTAAGCACCTATAATGGAAGCCCCACCTATATTTATAATGGAAAGGTATATTCTGCACAGAATGACAAGCTATGCCGTCTCATGGAAAAAAGGAAAATAGGTTTTTATGATATTGCTCCAAGATGGAGCCCATACGCTGATCAGCATAAAAAATACAATATAGGTAAGAACAGCATTTCTAATCCAAAAGACAGCACAGCACAATCTCCGCACCTGCACTTCTCTGATCAAGGGAATGAGTACTATATCTCTACAAAAAGAATCATAAGGAAAAATCATCCGGGATCCACCCTTGTTTATACATTTAAGGAAAAAGCCATAAAACCTTTTTTTTATCTCAATGGCCATTTGTATGCGAAATACTATAATATTCTTTATGATTTGGTATTTAAAGAAAATATACCTGTTGTCAAAAAAATTGAAATGCCCAGCAATATCCTTGATCTTACAATAGGTAAAAATGGCAAAATATGGATCTGTACCACAAGCGGAATTCTGGAATACAATCCTGATGAAGGTACGAATCAAAATCCACGGTATATTGCAATGAAAGGCATTGTAAGCTATAGCAGTTTTATAGATAAACAAGGCAATAGCTGGTATCCTACCAATGAGGGTGTTTATATGCAGCCCACCAATAAGACCCTCGTGTATACTACAGCAGACGGGCTTATTGATAATAATGTTTTAATAGTAAAATACCTGTCTGGAGGAAAACTTCTGGCAGGATATAACAACAGTGCTGTTATGATAAGAGAAAAAAACAGCTTCAAACCATTATATACGCTGGGTGACGGACAATGGAACAGACTCCGGTATATTTTACCTATTAATGATCATATTTTCTTAGCTGGAACAGACAGAGGTTTATATCAATGCAGCCTAAGCGGAAATCAATACACAAAACTTCTTGAATATTCTCAGAAATCAGCCGCCATCAGAAATAATACCATCCTTCTAAGCCAAACGGAAACCAAACCGAGAAATCATCTTCTTTATGATCTAAAAGAAGGAAAATTCAGTCAGTTGCCTGAATTGAAGATTTCCATTGCAGCTCCGGCAACAGCCATTGATGCAAAGGGTGTGTATTGGCTGGGTACAATACAGGGTTTATTTTATTATAATCAATCTTTAAAAAAATTTATTCAGGATCCTTATTTAGGCAAAAACCGTATTACCTCACTGAATTTTCTGAAAGGCAGGCTTGTCATCAGTACTCATTCTGATGGTATTTTTATACGGGATGGCCAAAAAGTAATAAAGCTGAATACCACAAATGGTCTCATCAGTAATATTTGTGAAAAAGCTTATATAGACGAAAAGGAAAGATTATGGATCAATACAGACAAAGGGTTATCCAGGGTTACTTTCGATGACCGTATGCACTACTCTATTTATCATTTTTCGGCAGCTGACGGAGTTCCGAGCCACATGATCAATAATATTACCTTTGGAGAAGGAAAAGCTTTTCTCGCTACATCTAATGGTATTATTGTGATCAATCAGGATCAGGTCAGCAAAAGCCAGCCTTACAAAGTGTATTTCCTTAAAGCATCGTTTAAAGACAGCATTGTGTACTATCCCCAAAAGATCAGCCTGAAATACAACCAGAATAATGCTCAGATCTCTTACACCGCCATTTCTTATCTGGATGAAAAAGACATTAAGTATAAATATCTTTTGTCCGGAGCAGAAAATGATACCGTAATTACAGAAGAAAGTACATTAAATCTGGGTGCTTTAAAACCTGGAAACTATCAGCTCAACGTCTGGGCTTCCGGAAAAAACAATAGCTGGAATAAAACACCTGCCGTACTGGCTATTGCTGTAAAACCACCATTTTGGGAAGAGCTTTGGTTTATGGGCGGAATATTCCTGCTGCTGCTGATTTTAATTATTGTGATATACAGGCACCGCATCAATATTATCCGCAAAAAGGAAGCTGAAAAAACCGAAAGAAAAAAGATGATTGCTGAACTGGAAATGCAGGCGCTCCGTGCTCAGATCAACCCACATTTTATCTTCAATGTGTTGAATGCTATTCAGAATTATTATGGTAAAGAGGATGAGTTGAATGCCAATTATTATATGGCAGCCTTTTCAGATCTGATCCGCAAAACCCTTACTCACTCCAAAGAACACTGGAACACCATTGAGAAAGAAATGGCTATGCTGAAAACGTATATCGAACTGGAACAGATGCGTTTTAAGAATCATTTCACGTATGAAATATCTGTGGATGCAGGATTGGAACAGTTAAAAATTCCGACTATGCTCCTTCAAACCTATACTGAAAATTCCATCAGCCATGGGTTGAGACATTTAAAAACAGGAGGAATTCTGCAAATTTCCTGCAGCAGAAGTGAAGATTCTATCATATGCATTGTAGAAGACAACGGTGTGGGGTTTGAAAAAGCCCGTGAATTTGACAGCAGACCGGACGATTATAAATCCATGGGACTGAAAATTACTGCCGGCAGAATTTCCGCAATTAACGAACTATATGGAACATCCATTTCTACAGAAATCACGGATAAAAAGAGTATAAATCCGGATGTTCAGGGAACTATTGTAAAAATAACCATTAAAAACACTCCATTTCTATGAGCAGAATAAAGTCTATCGTTGTAGATGATGAACAGGAATCACGCGAAACTCTTCTTCGTTTTCTATCTAAATATTGTCCGGACGTTGAACTCATCGGGGAAGCCGGTTCAGTGAACGAAGCAGTGGAAGTTATCAGGGAAATGTCTCCGGAACTGGTTTTTCTGGATGTCAATATGCCTGTTGAAAACGGATTTAAGTTATTTGAAAAGATATCAGACCGTAATTTTTACACTGTATTTGTGACCGCTTATGATCAGTATGCTGTGCAGGCCTTTAAACATCATGCAGTAGATTATCTGTTGAAACCTATTGTGATCCACGAGCTGATCATTACCGTAAACAGGGTTGCCAGACTTTTGGAAGATAAAAATAAAATCCAACAGTTATCTGCTTTGCTTCATCATATTAAAAGTCCTGTAGAACAGAGCAAAATTGCGCTGCCAACCCTGGAAGGTCTTGTATATGTTCACACCATTGATATTGTACGTCTTCAGGCTGATGACAATTATACTTCTATTTTCTTCAAAGGAGGAAAGAAAATGATGATCTCCCATACATTAGCCTATTTTGAAGAAGCATTGAAAGAGCAAGGCTTTGTCCGTATTCATCATCAGCACCTCATCAATCTTCAGCATGTTGAAAAATACATCAGAGGACGCGGCGGCTATATCATTATGAGCGATGAAACATCTTTACAGGTATCACAGAGGAAAAAAGATGAGTTTCTCCGGATTATTAAGAGAATAAAATAATAGAAAAAGGCAAATTCGCTGATTCGCCAATTTGCCTTTTTATGTTTTGATTTTATTTATTCCTTATTCTTCTCTGTTTACCAACTCCATAGAGAAAGCAGGCAGGCAGATCGCAAGGTATTCACATGGTTCTGAAAATGGGTTGCTGTAACGGATCCTCGCCCCTTTTTCAATAAGAATGCTATGTCCTTTTTCCAAAACAACAATTTCGCCATCAATTTCAAATTGCTTTTTCCCTGAAATGATATAAGTGAATTCATCAAATTCAGGAGTCTGATGAGGCTCACTCCAATCCGGAGGTGCTACCATATGAGCGATGGAAACATTAGAATTTCCGGTAGAATTTCCCCAATGTTCTTCGATCAGCTTTCCGTCTGTAGTGGGAACTACAAATGGAGATTGTTGGATTTTATATTTTTTCATGCCCAGTCATCTTTTTTAATTTCATAAACAAAATTGGTTCTTGAAGGCTCTGCGAAATACGCTACTTCCTCTTCAGCAATCTTTTGTCCTCCAAGCCTTTCCAAAGCAGTCTGTGAACGGAAATTTTCTTTTCCAATATGGAAATGAACTTTGTCTACAAACTGAAAAATATAATCCAGCATCAGCTTCTTAACCTGAGGATTGATCCCTTTTCCCCAGGAGTTTGTTCCATAGAAAGTATATCCGATGAAAATATGATTATCCTCTTCATCAAAGTTATAATAACGGCTGCTTCCCAATACATTTCCGGTAGCTTTCTCCATAATTTTGAAAGCTCCTCTACTCTCCATAGCTCCTGTAAAAAAGTTTTCAAAAACTTCTCTCTTATAACGATCTTTGTTCGGATGTTGTTCCCAAACTTTAGGATCGGAAGCTACTTCATATAAAGATTCAAAATCCCCTTGCTGTAAGGGGATTAATTGAAATTCTTCATTCTCTAAAACAGGCTGAACAGAAAAATTCATTGTTTAACTCTTTTTAGAAGAATCTGATTCTATTTTCTTGATTTCTTTCAGTTTGTCAGAAATCTTGATTACTGTATCTAATTTTGACGGCTTCAACGGAACCTCTGCCTGAGCCATATCCCATTTGATAACTAAGTTTCCTGTGTTTTCGTCTGTAGGATTCAGGGTAATTTCAAACCACTCCTGTTTGTCTGTCAATTTATTAACGGGTACAGTAACATCTACTACATCCTGTTTAGGATCATAAGTATAAGCTCCCCATTGCTGGAAATCTTTATTCAGGATTACTTTCCATTCTTTTTCTGTAGGAACGATGAATAGTCCGTAAGTTCCTGCAGGTACTGTTTTTCCACCGAAGTTAACGGCTTGTCCGAAAGTAATTTTTGTTGATGAGTTAGCTCCTGCTCTCCAAACCTGGCCATAAGGAACCAATTCTCCAAAAATCTTACGTCCTTTCACTCCCGGTCTTCCATAGTCAATAGAGATTTTAGACATTGAAAACTGCTGCTCAACCTTCTGACGTGGACTTGCTGCCGGCACAGAATAATCCTGAGCAAAACTGAATGCTGAAACTGAAATGCAAACTGCTATTATTAAATTTTTCACGTGTAAATTTTTGCTTAAAATTACAAAAATCAAAACGAAATAGCTTTCACAAACTTCGTTAATTTTTGTTTTACCGATATTTTTCTATGAAGATATTTTTAATCAAATTCTTATAAAAAGTAAATGATTAACTATTGAACAATTTATTTTTCTTAATCGTTTCCCCTTTTCTAAGCAGGATGGCATGATAAACGGAAGGAACATCATTGGTCCATGTTTTCAGCAGTAAAAGAATCGCTATAATTTCTGCTCTAGTAAGGAGTCCAACCCAGAAACAAAGATTAAATAAAATCACTGACTGACATTGTAAAATAACCTGAATCAGTGTTCCAAAAAGAAATAAAGTCCAGATCTTGGCGCCAATGGAATGTGTAGCCACTTCCTTTCTGAATTTCAAAAAACTTACCAGATAAATCAGAATTTCAGCACCTGTAAGAATTATGATTTTATAAGCATTGGTTTTGAAAAAATCAGGGCATTGTATATAAGCAGCAACACCTACTGAGATGAAAAAAATCTGATCAACAGTAGAATCCAGACGTCTGAGTTTTTGCGTTGAAATATTAAGATGTCTGGCAATAATTCCATCAAAAATATCGGTTAATAATCCTAAAGATAAAAGAACAACAGCGATTGTCTGATAAAACTCTACTTTAATAAGGCTTAAGGAAATAATAACAAACCCAATAATAAGCCTTGAGAAAATTAAAATAATCGGAATTTTTGATGTCATAAAATGGTAAAATAGGATTCTAATGAATAAAATCTATGCCATAAATTCTTTTGAGAAGATTACTAAAACAAAATAGCCTTTTCAAGCTCCAATAGCTTTTGTTTTCTCCAGATTCCTCCTCCATATCCGGTTAACTGCCCATTACTTCCGATCACACGGTGACAGGGAATTAAAATTGAAATTTTATTTAACCCGTTTGCATTAGCCACCGCTCTTACGGACTTAGGGTTCCCAAGGATATCAGCCTGTTCCTGATAACTTCTTGTTGCTCCGTAAGGAATTTCTCTGAGAATATTCCAGACTTCTTTCTGGAAAACCGTTCCTACCAAAGAAAGAGGAACCGTAAATTGAGTTCTTTTTCCTTCAAAATATTCTTTGAGTTCTTCTTCCAGCATAGTAAAATGGGGATTTTCCCCCTGGATAATATTCGCTTTACAATATTCTGAGATACTTTTAAGTTCTGTAGGAAGCGCTTTTCTATCTGAAAATTCCAGCAGGCAGATCCCAAATTCATCAGCACAGGCTATCATCGTTCCCAGCATGGTTTCAATTCTCTTCAGGTCAATCACTTTTTCCATGCTATTCTTTTTAGGAGAAACCCCAAAAATATTTTTAAAACTCTCATTAAAACCACTCAGACTTTCATATCCTGTATCAAATGCAACTTCTGTAACTGATTCTCCCTGCTGAAGTTTTTTAAAAGCAGTATTGAGTTTCGACATCCTCTGAAAGGCATGAAAAGTTATTCCATGGTGTTTCAGAAACCATCTCCGGATTGTTGCGGGTTCCAGCCCTCTTTTTACGAGATCATAATCTTTAAACTTCAAGGTGGGATCATCAGCAATTTCTTTCAGTAATTCCTTGATATATGAAGGAGTTGCATTGAGGTTTTCCAAAGGTCTGCATACTTTACACGGGCGATAGCCTTTTAACATCGCATCTTTAGTATTGGAAAAAAACTCTACGTTTTCAAATTTAGGTTTCCTTGCCGTACAGGTGGGTCTGCAGAATATCCCTGTAGTCTTTACGCCCATCCAGAATATTCCCTCGAATGAAACATCCTTCATATAAGATGCCTCGTACATTATTTTTTCTGTGAGTTCCATGATTCAATAAAAAGGGGTGAAAATCTTCCTGCTGTTGTCATCGTCTTACTTGTTTTTTCAAGCTCTCTGTACATAAAACAGTCTGGCTTTTCATGTACTTTTGCACTTTCTCCATTCCCAAAGAGTAATGGTTCTTTATCATGAGGTAATTGCTTAAAACCAATCATATTTTTTTTATTCAAAAGTAGAAAGATCATTGCGCTCTATACAACCGAAAAATGAACAACTATTTTTTAAATTATCATGTAAAACTGAAGTTCGGGGTTAAAATAAAATTGCTTTTTCAAGTTCCAGCAGCTTTTGCTTTCTCCAAATACCACCGGCATAACCTACCAATTCACCATTAGAACCTATTACACGATGACAGGGAATTAAAATGGCGATTTTATTGATTCCGTTGGCTGTTCCTACGGCACGTATCGCCTTCGGATTTCCTAATATTTCTGATTGCTGCTTATACGTTCTTATTTCTCCCATGGGAATTTCACGGAGCAACTGCCATACTTTTTCCTGAAACTCAGTTCCTGTGGTCAATAAAGGTGTTTCAAAATGGCTTCTTTTTCCTTCAAAATATTCTTCCAGTTCTTTTTCCAGCTGTGTGAAATGCAGATGTTCTTTCTCTACAATCTCAGCTTTCAGAACCTTTGCCAAAGCCTTCAGTTGTTTATCAATATTCTTCCGGTCTGTGAATTCAAGCAGACATATTCCCTGATCTACAGCACAGGCAATCATTTCTCCCAGTGGAGTTGATATGTTTTTTTGGTGTATTTCCATTTCATGACAATAAAAAACCTCATAAGCTTTCTTACGAGGTTTAAATTTATATAAAAAATAATTTAATATCCATAAACAGCAGATACTCTTACATAATCATTTGGAGTATTATCGATCTTCTCCTGATAATAAATAGTGAAAGGGAGATCACTATTTTGATATTGAGAAACCATTTTAATTTCTTTTTTCGGGCTATCAGGCAGCGAACCGAAATAATACACAACTTTTTCACTTATATTATTCCTGGAAATCTGTGAGTAATCCTGAAGCATGAAAATGTTATAAGCATATTCAGGTAGTGCCAATATTCTGTTCCTGTCAATCAAAAAATCAGGATTTATATTATTGTCATATTCATAAGTGATAACATTTCCTAACTTAGATAAATTTCCTTCTTCATATCTTTCAACCTTTGTTACATTCTTATTATTCATATAGATTTTAAGCATATCTGTATTGAATGGTATACCAGAATAATTATTAATATAGTTTTTCACAATAATGATATCTCCAGAGGGATATTCAAAGGTTTTGTAATTCTTCACATAGTTCACATCTATGTTTTCTACCTTTATAAGTCTTTGATTATTATCATAAATAAGCTTTCTTTTTTCGCTGAATGGAGAGGCATCAGAAAGTCCGGGATAAGTGTTTCCTTCAATAGAAATTGAGGTGAGTAATCCGTTGGTATAGCTAAGATTTTCAGTATAATTTCCATTAATATCCCAAACCTTAACCAATTTATCATTGTCGTACTCAAATTTAAAATCAAGTTTCTCAATCATAGAAACTACCCCATTTACCTGCTCTTCATCTTTAATAGTAAGCGTTTTAATTTTACCTAATGGTGGATCATTATTGGGGGGTTGATTGTCTAAATCATCTGAACTTCCGCATGCTACAATCGAAAAGAATAAAATTCCTAATAAATATTTTTTCATAAAAGGTTTTTAGCTCCGCAAAACTATGAAAAGTTCATAAATAACTCCAACATTATGAACTGACTATTTTCTGAATCTGCCTCATATGCCTCGCATTATGATAGATAACAAAACGGAAAGTATCCCCCAGTTTCAGTTTGATCAGCTTTGAAATACTGATGCTTGTTTTGGTTTTTTGCAGATCAACGTTATGGGCTTTTTCTAATAATTCAAGGAACTGCTGTTGCTGGACAATAAATTCATTCACAACATTTTTATTCAACTGGCTGTGTAGAGGATTCATTTTCTTAAGGGTTTTCATCTTATTCAGTTTCTCTTTGGGAAGCATACTTTTCGCAAAATAATTCCCTAGAATTCCTGGTTTGAAAATAGTTTTCGAAGAAGTTTTGGATGCAGCTATTCTGTTGGTAATTTCAGGAATATAAAAGTCTCCGTATCGGTTGAGATGTTCCAGACATTCCAATGGACTCCAGCTGTCTGCCGAAATTCTGAAGTTCAGCTCTTCTTCCGTTTTTTGCATAAGCATTTGCGCATATTGAATATGCTGGCTGGTTCTTCCTTTTAATTCATCCAATAATGCTGATGTTGAAATTTTCATTATATTTTTTATACAAATATCCTGATCTGATTATTCTTAAATCTTGACTGAACTCAAGATTTTTTAAGTCGGGATAAAGTTTCCGGGGACATCCTCAGGTAATTGGCAATATATTTATTGGGAACTTCCTGAAACAGCTTTGGGCTTCGTTTTAAAACCCTCTCAAATCGTTCTCCCGGAGCGTTGATCAGTAAATCTGTTTCTCTTTCCAGCTGCTGCAATACCAGATCTTCGAGGATACTGATCCAGAATTTCATATGTTCATCATCTGATTGTACAAACCCATAAAAATCCTTTTTTGAAGCTGTTTTTACGATTGTTTTTTTAATCGCCTGAATATAAAGATCCGAGGGTTTTTCTGATAAAAACGAATCAAGGCAGACCATAATATTTCCGGTATATCCGAAACGAATGATTCTTTCTTCCTTTTCATCCATCATAAAAATCCGGACACTTCCTTTTTCAATATAATAAATAGAGGTATCTGTACTCCCCGAAATCTTAAGAAATTCATTTCGCCTGAATTCTTTCTTTTCCCAATGGATTCCGCTTTGAAGTAATTTTTCAACCATTTCATTTTATTATTTGCTTTTCCAAAGATAATAGGTAATTTTAAAGTTTTAAAACACTAATCACTGATAATGCTCAAAAGAACAGCCTTTTTCATGCTGCTTTCTATCGGATTTTCCGGAATGAAAGCACAGCAGACCATTCCTTTCCGGATCACCAAACATCATAATATCATTGTCAAAACTTTGGTCAACAAAAAAGATTCACTGAATCTGATGTTCCAGATTGCCATGAAAGATTATTCAATCTCTCCCGAACACAAGCTGAAAGCAGGTCATATTATTTTCAATAAAGACGAAATAAGTGATCATAATACCGTAGAAATTGGAAAAATTACCCAGAAAAATGTACGCTTTTTTGATAACCAATTAACAGGTCATGAGGCTGACGGAAAAATAGGTACCGGAATTTTTGAAGGCAAAGCTTTTAAAATTGATTATGACAACAATCAATTTGTGATGTACGATAAAATGCCGGATCTGAAAGATTATCAACCTATTAATATCATTTTAGATCATGATGGATTCTACCTTGCCGGAGATAATATCATTGATGGGGATCAGCAGCAGGAAGCCTATTTTGTTTTACAATCCGGATTTTCAGGAACAATTTTGTACAGCAATACCTTCGCAGAAGAAAAGGAACTGGACAAAAAACTAAAAGTAACCGGAGAAAAAACTTTGAAAAATTCTGAAGGGAAAAGCTTAATTACCAAACAGGCAGTTCTTCCTTATTTTAAATTGGGAAATCAGGTTTTTAAAGATGTTTCTGTAGGATTTTTCTCAGGAGAGCTGAAAACACAAAATGTAAGCTACCTCGGTGCCGATATGCTCCGCAGATTCATCTGGATATTTGATGCAGAGAGAAAAATGGCATACATAAAACCCAGCAAATACTTTTCGGAACCTTATTACAAAATGAATTAGAATATGATAAACACCTTAATGCCAAGAAAGATAATGAAGATCAAAACTGCCGCAGCACTTTTGTTTTTTCAACTGGTTATAGTAAGCTGTCAGAAAGAAGAAAAGAAAACCGTTGTCACAGAAACAAAAACTACGATTGATTCTGTAAAAACAACAAAAACTGAAGAGAAAATAGATTATACCAACTTTAATATTTACAGTCTTTCTATCATTTCATCAGCCGAAAAAGATTCTGATATGGAAATTTTTATTTCTGTCTCGGATATCTATAAAGGAGAGCAGCCTATTCCTGCTGCTATTCTTAAAAACCAGAAGCAGATGACGTATGAAGAACGCCAGCATTTTGAACTGGATGCTCCCAGCAGAAAAAAACTCCTCACCGGAATTCATCTCACTGAAAATGATTCTCTCTATATTTATGAGTATGGATCTAACAAGCTGCAAAAAATGGCTGTCAGTAAATTAAAAGCAGTGGCTTACCTAAGTCCTTATACAGATAGTGAAGATTTGGATCCTGATTCTTATATGATGGGATTTCAGGTTGCCACTCACCAAAAGACAACAGACTACGACCGATACAATAATGCCATCGCTTATTTCGGGAATAAAAATCCTTTTGTAGAAAATAAAATG
Source organism: Chryseobacterium culicis (assembly GCF_002979755.1). Classification (NCBI taxonomy): domain Bacteria; kingdom Pseudomonadati; phylum Bacteroidota; class Flavobacteriia; order Flavobacteriales; family Weeksellaceae; genus Chryseobacterium; species Chryseobacterium culicis. The sequence continues at coordinate 91,110 of NZ_PCPP01000003.1, forward strand.
AAAGCTGTAAAATGGCAAAAAGCAAATGCTGATATTTCTAAAAAATATTTCAGTCCATCAAAGTTAGCTACAGGAAAGTCCTATCAGGCACAATATGAAAATATGACCTACTATCTTCAGGATTATCTTGAAGAGGGAAATCCCGTAGAACGTAAGCTGGCCGTTATCAATGATCGTAAAGAAAAGATTGCTGAGAAAACATTCAGCCTTGCAGGAAGTGATGGTGGAGAATTTCTTCCTCTTTATGGAATAGATGCTGATGAAGCCAATATTTTCCAATTTACAGGTCATCTTTTCAAAGGAAAACCTCCGGTTATTTTTGGATTTATTGCGCAGTCATTTGGCTGTCCTTCCATTAGTTTTTTAGATAAAAAAGAGAAGGATTTCCCGATTAATTGTGATAACAGACATTAGGAAAGACTTTCGGAGAAAATCTGCATAGATTCCTACGGAATGACAAACTGTGTGAATATGCTTTTAGAATAAATCTGCTCAATCAGCAGAATCTGCGAGAAAAATTAAATAGGAACGGGCTTTAGCCAAAACTTATTTTTAGAATCGTTATAGATCAAAAAAAGCCAATCTGTTGATTAACAGATTGGCTTTTTTATGTTCAGTTTATTATTTCTTAGGATAATATCTCTCTTTCAGATGGATAAAATAGGTTTCAGATTCTTTGAAGCCATTGCTCTTCATAAACTTGATCACTACATTCAAATAGTTTTCTGAAGGGATAAAATCTGTTCCCATTTTTTCGGAAAACTTTTTATAATCTTCTTCAAGCAACGTTGGATTTTTAGCAAGCTGCTTTATATCGGATCTGAATCCTTTAAATATGAATTTTAAAGCCTCATAATTTCCGGGATAGGAAACAGTTCCGTGGGTCTCACCTTCGAAGAAACTATGTTTATAGTTTAAAGATCCGTTCTTTTCTATGATTCCTTTAAACTCTTCAATGGCCTGGGTCATATCGGAATTCCAGTTTTTCTGCTGTTCTTCATTATCAGCCTGAGAAACATACAAAGATTTTTTGACCGGGAATTTCTTATTCTTTTCCAGATATTCTTTTGTTTTTGCAATCATTACTTTATTATCCCACCATAAGCTAGGATCATTGGCAACATAGGCATTGAAATAATCAGGATTTGTAAGAAATGTATTGATAGCAAATAATCCTCCGAAAGAATGTCCAACCAACACAGAATAATCCTGAGTTCTGTAATTTTTACTGATGAATGGTTTCAGTTCTTCCTGCATAAATTTCAAGAAATTTTCACTTTCTCCACTGTCTGCAAAAAGAATAACATTGGGATTTACAGGACTTTTCTTCTGAGTTTTAGTGGGTGTAAGATCTCTTGTTCGTTCTGTATTTTTAATGCCTACCACAATACATTCCGGAATATCGGCATAAGGAGTTCGGGCAATAAAATCTGTTAATCCTGTGTAATATTCGAAATTGATTTCTCCGTCTAAAAGATAGATCACCGGATATTTTGCAGGGCTGATGGTATTGTCATTATACGTTTTAGGCAGGTGAACCCAGATTTCTCTGTTTTCGTTTAAAACTTTTGAAAATAAATTTTGCTTCTCTCCAATGGTCAGTTTTTCCTGGGCTTTCCCCAACGTAAACAGTAGAAATAATGGGAGGTATACAATTTTAAACCAGTTGTTCATGGTGTGAATCTTTTCTGTGTTGATGAATATTTTTAATTTCTTTATTCTTTTTAGGGGATTTATTCCTTCTTCCCCACCAGATCAGGAATCCGGTAATCGGGAGGCTGGTGCAGATAATCCCGATAACGAAGGTGAATATTTTACCAAACATTCCGCCCCAATAGCCTACATGCAGGTCAAAATTCATATGCTCAATGATTTCATGCATCTGAACTTCTTTGGGATAATCTATCTCATTCCCGGTATATTTATTCGTTTCTATACTTTTGCCATTGACAAGGCTTTTTAAACCAATAAACTGAGCTATGCCCACGTGATAAACTGTTGCTGAATCATTTCTGGGAATACTCATTCTGAATTGCTTTGCTTCAGGAAACTCTTTAAATTTTTTCTCTACAAAATCAGTATAGGACAATGCTTTTTTCTCAGGATCAAATTTAGGCTCATATTTTTCTGCAATACTATGGGCATCAACAGCACCTCCGAAAGTCTGCTGGGTAAGATTCGTTAAAACCTTATAAGCCATAATCAGTCCTGTAATGGTAATGAACACTGCCGGCAGCAATGAATAAAACCCAAAGACATTATGAAAATCGTAGTTTTTCCTGCGCCATTTTGTTCCTGATTTGATTTTAAAAGCTGTCGTTCTTGTGGTTTTATTCCATTTTTTAGGCCACCAGAGAATCAATCCGCCAATTAACTGGATAAAAAATATGATAGAAGCAATTCCAACCACCGTTTTTCCAAACTTTCCTGCCAGCAGCTGGGCATGGATATGCGCTACAACATAGAAAAATTCATAGCTTTTTGTGGAACCCATTACTTTTCCGGTGTAAGGGTCAAGATAATGATAGGCAAATACCCCTCTTGGACCACGTTCTTTCTTTTTGGGTTTTTCTGCTTTGTCAGCATTTTTATCTTTAGGCGGTTTAGTGGCTGATGCTACTCTGAAGCTTCTGTCTGCATCTTTATAAGTATCAAAATAGAATGCTTTTCTATCCGGAACCTGCTGATGGAATTGGGTCAGTAATTCTTCAGGAGTCATTTTCTTGGTATTCGCCGGAACCTGAACATATTTGGCGCTTCCTCCGCACAGATCAATAATTTCGTCACAAAAGACAAATACGGTTCCTGAAAGCGTAACCGTAAGCACAATGATTCCGGAAACCAGCCCGAGCCAGAGATGCAGCCAGCCGATGATCCGTTTGGTAAGGGATTTTCCCTGTTTTTTTTTAGGATTAGTTTTTTTATTTTCCATATCTGTTTCCATTCTCCAAAAAATGTAAGTGTAGAAAATGCAAGGACGCAATTGTATTTATAATGGCGTGTTTGTAAAGTGAAAAGAGTTATTCCTGCTGCCATTTACTTTAGCATACTTGAAGGCATCAGAAATAGGTATGTATTATAAATCAAAGTTTTGCGCCCTTGCGGTTTTCATCCTTATATTGTAATTGAGATTATTTTTTGTTTTTTATTAAAATTTGAAGGCAAAATTGGCAAGAATTTCTCTTGGCTTTTGTGGTTGTCCGTAGAAGTTCCAATAGGTTTCATTCAGGGCATTATTCATTTTCAAACCGATTCTGTATTTTTTCTTGTCATAGAAAATTGTAGCACCAACAGTGGTATAAGAAGGCGCAAGAAAATGATTAATAATATTGATATAGGTTTTATCCACGAAATTAAACCCAGCCCCAAAGCCAAGCCCTTCATAAGCACCCTCCATAATTTTGTAGCTCGTCCATAGATTCGCTACATGTTTTGGTGTCCATGCAATTCTTTTTCCGCTGTCTTTGCTACGGTCATCATATTTATTGTCGTTATAACCATATCCGGCAACGATATTCCATCCTTTGAAAGGGTTGGCAATAATTCCTATTTCCAGTCCCTGACTTTTGATATTACCATCCTGAATACTTCCTATTCCGCCTGGATCTGCAACCAATCTGTTTTTAACATTAATATTATAATAACTTACGGTTGTCAGTAATTTTTTATGGAAAAGATCTACTTTAAAACCTGTTTCAATCTGATTTCCCTGCTCAGGATCCCATTTTGTTAAAACACCTACTTCATTCAGTGAAGGAGCATAATTTTTAAATCCGTTTACGTAATTGGCAAAGAATGAAATCTGATCTTTTACAATTTCATAGACCAATCCAAATTTTGGTGAAAACTGGGTCTGGCTGTACCCTGTCACTTTATTTTCAGGATATCCGTTTTTCGTAGAGATTTCTACACCGTTTACAACCGTATCATCATTTTTATAGCTGTCTACTCTCAAACTTGCCATTACCAGAAAATTATCTGTGATATTCAAAACATCAGAGATGTAACCGCTGATTGTTCTGAATGTTGTAATATCAGATTCTGTGGATTTTCTCTCCTTATTCATGAATTTATTTCTTGAAATAGGATCCCATGCTGAAGAGCTGTCGAGATTCACTTTGTCATAAGGCATGAACACATTGCTGTATCCGTTGGCTTCATAATAAGGAAACTGATATTTTGTTCTTTGCTGGAAATAATCAATTCCCACCACCAAACGGTTTCTTAAGTTTCCAATTTTAAAATCTCCTGTAAAGTTCTGCTGGATATTATCTGTTGTCACTTTAAAGCTGTCAAAAGGGCGGATCATTCTTTCTACCTGATTGTTATTCAAATATCGAAGGACTAAAAAGATAGATTCATTCTCATTGGCTTCCCCTCTTTGGTAAGATGTTCTGGAAGTCCATTGATCATTGAATTGATGCGTAACCTCAGCCATCGTTACAAAATTGGTTCTTTTGGAACCGATGTCATTGCTTGTAAACGCTCTTTTATAAGCAACTTCCAGGTCTTTCATGGAGTGCAGCGTCAGTTTTTCTGAGTTTCTTACATACGCATTCAATGTTTTATCCGGTGCATGAAACTCAGTATCCAACGTTACTGTGGTTTTGTCGCTTACTTTATATAAAACACTTCCTGAAAAGAACAATCCTTTGTTGTAGCCGGCATCCTGAAAAGAATCCTGTGAATATGCCGCCACATTGAATCTTGCTAATGCTGTTTTTTCCTTATTCAAAGGGGTATTTACATCTGCTGTGATTCTGTTCATTCCCCAGCTTCCGGTGGTATAATTGATAATTCCCCCGAAGTTTTCCTGGGGTTTTTTAGTGACAATATTCACCACTCCACCATAGTTGGCTAAGGTTCCTCCGAATAAAGTTCCGGATGGTCCTTTAATTACTTCTACTCTTTCAATATTAGCAATTTCAGACTGTACCCTTGGGTTTTGGGTCAGTCCGTTTCTGAAACTGGCATTTGAACTGAATCCTCTCATGAAAATATCATTCCCGCTGTCGTTCACACTATTGCTTACTACTACTCCGGGAGCAGAGGCCATGGCTGTATTGAAGTCCATTGCTCCCATTTCACTGATGATTTCTTTAGGAACAAGATTGTAAACAGTAGGATTTTCCAGATTTTCCAGAGGAAGTCGTGCGATAGATTCGGATTTTTTGGTTCTGTAATTATGAGTTCCCTGTAGTGATACGGACTGGATTTCAGCCACTTTAATGGTATCCGTTTCCTGGGCACTCAGCATCGTTACGGCTAATAGAGCTGCAGAAATAATTGTTTTTTTCATGTTTATAATTAAGTTAGTTCCGCAAAATTATCTTATTTTTATTAATTCTAAATAAAAACATGACACAAATCATAAAATTACATTTGTGAAATGGCCCACCAATAAAGGGTTTAACGAAAAGAAAAAAAATTAAATAATTTGTGATATGTGGTCAATACGATAATTCATGTTTAAATTTTTCTTATCTTAATGTGATGTTATATAAATCTCATTATTCATTATAATTTCCAGAAATGAACAACAATATCCAAGAGACCATTCAGCACTTTCTTCAATTTCTTTCAGGAAGAAAACTGACAGAACTAACGAACCTATTTTCTGACACCGTAGACTGGTATATCCCTGGAGATGAGCAAAAAGCAGCGTGGCTGGGAGTAAGAAACAATAAACAGGAAGTATCTGATTTTTTTGAATTATTATGGAAGAATACGGAACCCGTTTCTGCTAAAATTGACCATATTTTCAATGATGATGAAAATGTTGTTATTACGGGAGAATTTGAAACAAAGATGCTGGAAACAGGTAATGTTGTAGAGTCTTTATTTTGTATTCAGATGCGCATTCAGAACGATAAAATTATACGCTATAGACTACTGGAAGATAGTTTGGCAGTTTCAAAGGCTTTGGATAAATAGCTAAAGATTATTTATCTTATTGATAACAACATACATTGGAATTGTTTAAACTTATCAAAAAATATTGGATATTTCTTAAACCATTAAGAAGGATTTAAGCAGTAAAGCATAATTAAGTTAAGATAAATCATACTGATTTTTAAGCTTAAAGCGAAGCTTATCTTAATACTCTAAACACCTTAATGTGATCTTAATGTTTCAAAAAAGTTTAAACAAGTTTATTATCAATGAGATTCTTCTTTCGTGAAAATGACATTGCTTTTAATGTCTACAATTATCTATCAAATCACAGCAGAAGCCATCATAGACATAAAGTAATTGGCGCAGTGTAGAGCATTAATTAACACAATTTCTTTCTCCGGAAAGGTTTCAAAGGCATCAGAAGTTGTGATCTGATATTCGTAATTCAGGGAAGTCCACTTCAGATGTGGCTTTATAATCATCAGTTCTACCCCTTCCTGATCTGTAAGAACAAATGATTCTTTAAAAATCCCTCTGTGTTTAAAAAGGTAACCATTCTTTATACCGTCAAAATAAGTCTGTACCACAATTTCACCATTCCAGTTCATCCTGAATTTCAGAAGTACTCTTTCATGATCTTTCAGCTCAATGGTGGTTCCCCAAAAACCTTTCGGCTCTACCTGATAGCTCTGACCCTCTGCAATTTCAATGACAGCATTAAATTTAAACCAGCTTGTATAAGTAAGTTTTCCAATTAATGTCTCTTCTTTTGTGACTTCAAAAGATAAAGAATTGCTTGATTTCGCGTAATATTCTGCCATGGTTATATCTGGATTTGGTGAAGTTTTTATTAGTTTTTAGATCGCATTAACAGCTTGAATTTTAACGCTCTAATTTATAAATAATTCTTCAAACATAATCTACTTTTAAGATGATAGAATAAAAACTATTGTGAATTAATTCTGAGAATCTTTTTTATAATAAAAATTTGCTTTCAAATATGTATCTGAACAACTTATTATTTGCTTCCGAACCAGTATTCCCACTTTTCATTATCAATCCCGAATTTTCCCTGCCACCATCTAGCGGGGTAGCCAACATCATCATTTCTTATAGGTCTGTGTTCTCTTTCAGGATAGGTAATGTAGTGATCTGCGTATCCAAAATGCTCATCATCATGTAAAATTCCAATGATTCCTAAAATTTCCAATACTCCTAACCGTTCTTCATCATTTGATTTGAAGGTTTTAGAAATTTTCTTTTTGAGTTGAGAAATTCTGTCGTTTGGATCTGCTGTTTCAATGATTCCTTTCAGTTCATTGAGTATTCTGTAATCATTTTCATTGGGTTTGACAGCCGGAAGCTTTGGGAACTGTTCTACATCAAATAAAACCTGAATTAAATTATCAAAACAGGCTCCATCTTTATACTTGAAATAATTGATCGTATTGAATTCGATAGGTTCTTCAAATTCATACGTATGAATGCCACATACGGCACAGATACCTTCATTAGGTTGTGGGCTTGGTGTAAAGCTATGCTCAGTCAGACTTTGGGCAATACAGTAGCTGGATAAGAATGAACGGTATTCCAATTGTCTTGTACTCAGGCTGTAAATAAAGGCATCAACAACGTCCTGCTTTGTAATATTAGCAACAGCTTTTTTAATTCTACGGCAAATTTCATCATGGCTTATTTCCTCCTGATCATACATGACAGACTGTTTCTTTGCGTACTCAAAATCATCTTCGGTGATGTATTGCATATAGGTTTCCCAATAAAACCAGTCGCTTAAACTTTCGTTCTGGGAAGTTTTTATTGTATTGAGTAAAATCTTTATTGCTTTTTTATCCATTCTTCATTATTGTTAAGTTTTTCATAATAATGATTTAAATCTGCATTCAACATGATTTTTGGATTTTCAAATACTTCATTTGAAAAATAGGTTTTATAGACTGCTGATTGATCAAAATCTTTATAATAAAGTTCTATTTCAGGATTTATTCCATTGTATAATTTATATGTTCCAACTCCGTAAAAATGACTTTCAAACGTTTTATTCTCATACAAAGTTAAAGTGTCTGCCATATGTGGAGCTTCTACACAACAAACTGAATTATCAAAATTCTTGTTAATATACTTTCCATAGATATCTTGCTTCTTTAATGGAAAATTAATATTGAGAATAAGCATAACAACTAATATTATTACAAATACTAAAAATGTTTTTTTCATAAAATTGCTCATAATACCATCCTATTCTTCTGAACTACCATAAGTTTCTTTATTCAATTTTGTAAACATAATCATTACGGATAAACTTAATTTTATCTTTCAATTCTGCAGGATAAAATATTGTTCCATCAATCTCAACACTTTTAATCATGTATCTCCAGCTTCCATTATGACTTTTGTGAATTTTTGTTGTTGAATTTGGATAAAGCTCAATAACAATGGAAGAATCTCTCACTTGTATTTTTTCAAGAGCCTTTGGATTTTTAATTTTATAAAAAGAGCGCGGTGACAATATTCCATTTTCGTAATTAAATGCAAAACTGCCGGATTCATCATCAATTGCTTTCGATACAGGATAATTATAATTGATCTTGATTATTTTTTTGGCCCCAGTGAGATTTTGAATATAAAAATCAGTCAACCAGGAGCATCCTGAAAGAACCGTTATGAAAACAAAACTTAAGAATCCTATCATCATTGATTTTATACGCATTGTATTGAAGTTTAGAGGGCTTTTGTAAAAATAATCAGATTACTTTAATTTATTAGTTTTTCTGATAAAAAAATCCCACAAGAAAATTTGTGGGATTTTGAATATTTATTGCATTCGAAATTACATCGTCTCCATTTTGAAGCTCATGCTTCCTATACAATAGCTTTAAATTTTTTTCATAAAGCCAGCAAGATATATTATTATGCTAAGGTGATAGAAATAATTAATAAATTATTGGGGTTTATGATCTTTACTATAATATTCTGCAGTAAACTTTATTTCTTTTTTTAATGGTCCTGACATAATCATTCCTATAATAAATCCAGTGACTAATCCACCTATGTGAGCAGCATTATCAATACCTCCTGTGAACCCCATAAGCAAGTTAAAACCAACAAAAACAATTGTACTGATAAAAAAAGCTTTATTAAAATCCACAGGGAAAACTTTTAAAAGCATACAAGCAAGAAAAAAACCATATAAACCAAAAATTGCCCCAGAGGCCCCTACACTTACCGTTGCATCATACCACAAAATACTTGTAAGACTAGCCAAAATGCCTGCTATTAAATATATCAATAAATACTTCCCTCTGCCTAATAATGGTTCAAGGAAAATCCCAACAAATAATAACCCAAACATATTTGCGAAAATGTGCATTAATCCTCCATGTAGAAATGTATTTGTCAACAATCGCCACCATTGATTATCTGTAGTCAATGGTTTAAAATTAGCTCCCCAATTCAACAAATCATCACTTTTAAAAGAAACTAATCCCAGTCCTGAAAATACCATTAAGATGTAAATTAGTAGATTTAAATCAATTAAAATAGGAGTTATAAAAAATCCTTCTTTTGGAATAAACATATCCAGCATTTCCTTTAATTCTGAATCTATTTTCGTAACACCTTTTTCCTTAAAACTTTCTAATTTATTTTCATTAAACTTAGGAAACAACAATAAGACAAAATAGATAATAGCTCCTATTGCAAAGGAACCTAATACCCAGGAAAACTTATTTCCATTTCGTGTTTCAAATGGTTCTGTTCTTGCTTCAAAAATTATATTATCTTGAGATAAATTTTGCTCTGCTTTTTTAAGAGCTTTATTATATTCATCATGATCTTCTGTATTTCCAATGGTTTCTAAATAAGTAAATTCATGAAAATCTGTATTTTCAAATTCTTTCTGTGACTGTTCAGCAAACAGTTTATATTTTTCATTCTTTTCTTCATCTGAAAGACTGTTACTGATTTGCTCCGAATATAGCTTACCAAGCCAATATTGATGAGTAAGATTAATTGTATCGGACGCCTTTTCCAAGATTGGCATTGCTACATAAATAAGCATATTAAAACGCTCATTATTTCTGCCTGTAACAGATACAGTATTCTGTATGGCAATATGTCGTTTATCTATATAATAATTTTTGAGGGTATAATATTTTGTATGTTCTGTTTTGTACATTTCCGAAATAGCATTAAGCTTTGTTAGCTCCCCGGTAGAAGTTGCTAAATATTTTTGGGCAATAATTGTCGGAATAGCAATAGCCATACAAGCTAAGAATTGGTAAACAAAAGAAGAGTTCTCGTTTTTAAGTTTCAACAATTTTATCCTTGGTCGAAGCCAAATCAAAATTGGAATAAAAGATAATCCAAAAGGTAGCCAAAACTCAGTAATGTCTTCTTTCAATGGGATACCTATCTTCATAAAAAGTAACCAATTCAGAAAGGTATATATTAAAGTAAAACCTATTGCAATTAATAAAAATGGTTTGTAAATAAATAGTAATTTTTCTTTCATTCTGTTTTCAATTTTTCAACTAGTTCTCAGTTTTTCTTTTGTTGAGTTTGTATTTATCATTATGTTCAATCAGAGCTCTTAAATATTTATCCTGCTTCTAAAAATCCTAATAATAAGTTTCAAAATTACTTCTTTTCTTAAAAATTTAAATTAAAAAAGCCTCATAGATTTCACAAATCTATGAGGCTTACACTATTTATTCTTACTCGAAATTACATCGTCTCCATTTTGAAGCTCATGCTTTCGATTACTTTTAAGATCGCTTCTACAGTATCCATTGAAGTTAAACAAGGAACACCGTTTTCCACGCTCATTCTTCTGATCTGGAATCCGTCTCTTTCAGCTTGTTTACCTTTTGTAGTGGTGTTTACAACATACTGAACTTTTCCTTTCTGAATCAGGTCGATAAGGTTTACACTTTCTTCTCCGATTTTATATCCTATTTTGCAAGGAATTCCTTTTTCTTCGAAGAACTTCGCAGTACCTTCCGTAGCCCAGATTCTGAATCCTACTTCATGGAATCTTGCCGCAAGAGCTGCTGCTTCGTCTTTATGCTTATCTGCTACTGTGAAAAGGATAGATCCGTGCATAGGAACTTTTCTTCCTGCTGCAACCAATCCTTTGTACAATGCTTTTTCAAGGGTTGTATCTTTCCCCATTACCTCTCCTGTAGACTTCATTTCAGGGCCTAAAGAGATGTCAACTTTCGTTAGTTTGGAGAAAGAGAATACCGGAACTTTTACAAATACTCCTTCTTTGTTTGGAACTAGTCCGTTTTCGTATCCTAAGTCTTTCAGTTTTTGTCCTAAAATTGCCTTTGTAGCAAGGTTAGCCATAGGAACTTCTGTAATTTTAGATAAGAAAGGAACTGTTCTTGAAGAACGAGGGTTTACTTCGATTACATAGACGTTTCCTTCGAAAAGAACGTATTGGATGTTCATTAATCCGATCACCTTCAGTCCTTTTGCCAGTCTTTTTGTATAGTCTACCAAAGTATCAATCTCACTTTGAGAGATATTTTGTGGTGGATATACTGCGATTGAGTCTCCGGAGTGAACTCCCGCTCTTTCGATGTGTTCCATAATTCCCGGAATCACTACAGTTTCTCCGTCACAGATGGCATCTACTTCAATTTCCTTTCCTACCATGTACTTGTCAACCAATACAGGGTGTTCAGGGCTTGCTTCTACAGCATTTTCCATGTAGTGGGCCAATTCTGCTTCTGCGTATACAATTTCCATCGCTCTACCTCCAAGAACGTAGCTTGGACGTACCAATACCGGATATCCGATTTCGTTAGCAATTTTTATCGCTTCTTCTTTTGAAGTTGAAGTTCTTCCTTTTGGCTGAGGAATTCCCAGTTCCTGAAGTGCTTTTTCAAATTTATCTCTGTTTTCAGCTCTGTCAAGATCTTCTAATGAAGTTCCTAAGATCTGTACTCCGTGAGAGGCTAGTTTATCTGCAAGGTTAATCGCAGTCTGCCCTCCGAACTGTACCACTACTCCTTTAGGTTTCTCAAGCTCGATGATGTTCATTACATCTTCTTCTGTAAGCGGCTCGAAGTATAGTTTATCAGAGATTGAGAAGTCTGTAGAAACTGTTTCTGGGTTGTTGTTGATGATAATCGCTTCGTAACCCATTTCTTTGATTGCCCATACAGAGTGAACTGTTGCGTAATCAAACTCAACTCCCTGTCCGATTCTGATAGGTCCTGAACCTAGTACGATGATTTTTTCTTTGTCAGAAACAACACTTTCGTTTTCTTCCTCGTAAGTTCCGTAGAAATAAGGGGTTTCAGATTCAAATTCAGCAGCACAAGTGTCAACCATTTTGTACACCGGCATTACTCCGTTTTCTTTTCTGAAGTTGAAAACCTCACGTTCTTTTACATTCCAAAGAACAGCAATATTGATATCTGCGAAACCTAATCTCTTCGCTTCAATTAAAGTTTCTTTATCGAATTTGTTTTCAGCGATTACTTTTTCGAAGTCAACTAGTTTTTTCAGTTTCCAGATGAAGAACTTATCGATTTTACTCCATTCTACAATCTGCTCCCAGTCGTATCCTCTTCTTAAAGCATCTCCGATAATGAACAATCTTTCATCATCACATACTCTGATTCTTCTTTCGATTTCCTCAGCAGTAAGCGCTTCCGCCTGCTTAGTTTTTAATCCTAAATGTTTGATTCCTGTTTCTAATGAACGGATAGCTTTCTGTAAAGATTCTTCCAGATTTCTTCCGATTGCCATTACTTCACCAGTCGCTTTCATCTGAGTAGAAAGTCTTCTGTCTGCCGTTTCGAATTTATCGAATGGGAATCTTGGGAACTTCGTTACCACATAATCAAGAGCAGGTTCAAAACATGCGTATGTTTTTCCTGTTACCGGATTCATGATTTCATCCAGTGTTAATCCTACAGCAATCTTTGCAGCAATTTTCGCAATCGGATATCCTGTTGCTTTACTTGCTAGCGCTGATGAACGGGAAACTCTTGGGTTTACCTCGATAATATAATACTCGAAAGAGTGTGGATCTAAGGCCAACTGTACGTTACATCCTCCTTCAATTCCTAAGGCTCTGATGATTTTTAAGGAAGCATTTCTCAGTAACTGATACTCTCTGTCTGAAAGTGTCTGAGAAGGTGCTACTACGATAGAATCTCCTGTGTGAACTCCTACCGGATCTATATTTTCCATGTTACAAACCACAATGGCGTTGTCGTTTGCATCACGCATTACTTCGTATTCAATTTCTTTGAAACCTGCGATTGATTTTTCAATAAGACACTGAGTAACCGGGCTGTGTTTTAGTCCCAATTCAGCAATCTCTTTCAATTCAACTTCTGTAGAAGCAATACCTCCTCCGGTACCTCCCATTGTAAAGGCAGGACGAACAATTACCGGGTAACCGATCTCATTGGCGAAAGCAAGGGCTCCTTCTACCGTGTTTACGATATCAGATTCCGGAACCGGCTCGTTCAATTCTCTCATCAACTCACGGAAAAGATCTCTGTCTTCAGCTCTGTTGATGGCAGAAAGCTTTGTTCCCAATACTTCCACTTTGCACTCTTCAAGAATTCCTGATTTCTCCAATTCTACCGCCATATTCAGTCCTGTCTGACCTCCCAATGTTGGTAACAATGCATCCGGACGTTCTTTTCTGATGATGTGGCTTACAAACTGTAATGAAATCGGCTCGATATATACTTTATCAGCGATTTCCACATCCGTCATGATTGTTGCAGGGTTTGAGTTGATCAAAATTACCTTGTAGCCTTCTTCTTTCAGAGACAGACAAGCCTGCGTTCCTGCGTAATCAAATTCAGCTGCCTGACCAATGATGATAGGTCCTGAACCGATTACTAAAATTGTTTTTATATCTGTACGTTTTGCCATTTTTCTTTTTTTATTAGAGTCAAGAACCTAGAGCCAAGAGCCAAGATTTCCAGACTTTATTTTAAATTATTTTTGAATGAATAAATCATTCTTTGAATTTCAGAAACTTCATTGAGTAAAGCGTTTACTTTTTCTTCAGATAAAAGATCCAACTCTTTTACCAAAATCAACTGAGTTTGCAATTCAAATGCAGAACCTAAAGCGATAGCAAGAAAATGATTAAACTCTTTATTGCTATTTCTTCCAGAACCTTCAGCAATGTTAGACGGAATAGAAATAGTACATCTTTTAATCTGTAAAATTAACCCATACTTTTCGTCACTACTGATCTCCGGGCAAATCATGTATATATTTTTTGCCAACACAATAGATTTTTGCCAGAAAAGTAATTTTTCAAAGTTATGCATGTCCTTTTTCTCTTAAGTCTTAATTCTTGAATCTTGGTTCTTGGCTCTTAAATCTTACTTCTTAAAGTCCTCCATCATTTGAATGAACTCATCAAACAGGTAGTTTGCATCTTCAGGGCCAGGGCTCGCTTCAGGATGATACTGAACAGAGAAACAAGGGTGGATTTTGTGTTTCAATCCTTCGTTTGTTCTGTCATTCAAGGCGATGTGTGTTTCAATAAGGTCTGTTCCTTTTAAACTTTCCTGATCTACAGCATATCCATGGTTTTGAGATGTGATTGCTACCGTATTCTTCTCAAGATCCAATACCGGGTGGTTTCCTCCTCTGTGTCCGAATTTCAGTTTGAAAGTTTTCGCTCCACAAGCAAGACCAATTAACTGGTGTCCTAAACAGATTCCGAAGATGGGAACTTTTCCTAACAATCCTCTGATCATATCCAACGCGTGTGGTACATCTTCCGGGTCACCAGGACCGTTTGATAACATAATTCCGTCAGGATTCATCAATAGGATCTCTTCAGCTGTAGTATCCTGAGAAACCACGATGATATCACAGTTTCTTTGAGATAATTCTCTGATAATCCCCAGTTTTGCACCAAAGTCTACCAATACTACTTTGAAACCTCTGTTAGGGTTTGCGTAAGGTGTTTTTGTAGAAACCTCCTCTACCTGATTGGTAGGGAAATTTGTTGATTTTAACTCAGAAGCTACAGCAGCTTCGTCAGCATCAGCATTTACAATTTTTCCTTTTACGACTCCATAGTTACGAAGAACTCTTGTCAGTCTTCTGGTGTCGATTCCTGAAATTCCTGAAAGGTTTTTCTTTTTAAATAATTCATCTAAAGTAATCTGAGTACGGAAGTTGGAAGGAAGATCGCAAAGTTCTTTTACGATAAGCCCTTTAATTGCCGGCTCGATACTTTCATAATCATCACGGTTAATACCATAATTTCCGATAAGCGGATAGGTCATACAAACTATCTGACCGCAGTATGATGGGTCAGAAATCAATTCCTGATACCCTGTCATTCCGGTATTGAAAACTACTTCCCCTGCAGTTTCCAATTCTGCTCCGAAACCTTCTCCATGAAACACTTCACCGGACTCCAGTATTAATTTTTTCTTCATTTTTAAAAATTAGATTTTCTATTATTTTCTTTTTTTTTCTAATGTCTTATGTAAAATGTATTCTTTACCTTGTACATTTTACTTTTTACAATTTACTTAAATGTATACCCTTTGCTTTCTAACGCTTCTTTCAAAATGGCCATTCTGGCGAAAACACCGTTTTCCATTTGTCTAAAGATTCTTGATCTCTTGCATTCTACAAGGTCTGAATCTATTTCCACTCCTCTGTTGATAGGCGCAGGGTGCATGATGATTGCTTCTTTTTTCATCGCCTGCTCTCTTTCTTTGGTCAGACCGTATCTTTTATGATACTCCGAAGCGGTAAAACTCATTGCAGCATCATGTCTTTCGTGCTGGATTCTTAATAACATTAATACATCCACTTCAGTGATCAGTTCATCTACAGACATATAAGTCCCGTTGATCAGTGCTCCTTCATCAAACCATTGTTCCGGTCCTGAGAAGTATACTTTTGCGCCCAATCTTCTTAATGCCTCAGCATTTGAATTGGCAACACGGCTATGTTTTACATCACCTACAATTCCTACTTTTAAACCTTCAAACTTTCCGAATTCCTGATAAATGGTCATCAGATCCAGCATACACTGTGAAGGGTGGTTTCCTGTTCCGTCTCCTCCGTTGATTACCGGAATCTCAATATTTTTCAGTTCTTCGAAGTATCTGTCTTTCTTATCTCTGATTACCACAAGGTTTACTCCTATACTTTCAATCGTCTTTACGGTGTCATAAAGGCTTTCCCCTTTGTTTACCGAACTGTGTGATGCATCAAAAGGAACTACCTGCAATCCCAGTTTTCTTTCTGCAAGGTCAAAACTTGTTTTCGTTCTTGTACTGTCTTCGAAGAAAAGGTTTGAGCAAAAAACTTCTCCTTCAATTTTAGCAGTTTTACCGTTCGCAAAAGCCAATGCTTCTGTCAGTATACTGTTGATTCTCTCGGTGCTTAGTTCTGTAATCGTAAACATAATTCTAATTTTTGGGCATAAAAAAAGCGAAGACAACTATCTTCGCTTAATAACAATAAATATCGTAAAGGGCGCTTTCGCCCGGTAAATCTAATGATATAAATGCTTTTTTATTCATTAGGTGCAAAGATACAACAATTTTATGAACCTACAAAAATTATGTTTAAAATAAATTAAAAACTTCAGTCGTTCCTTATTCTCATTTAAAATTAATATTTTTGTTAAAACTCAAATTTATTCTATGGATTTAAAAGACAAAATGATTCTCAGTATTATTCAGGAAGACTCTACATTATCGGTTAAAGAAATTTCCGAAAAGATAGGTCTTACCTTTACTCCTACGTATGAGCGAATCAAGCAATTGGAGAAGCAAGGAATCATTCAGAAGTATGTAGGACTTTTAAACCGTGAAAAACTGGGTTTAAATATTGTAGTTTACTGTAATGTCCGCCTTAAGGAACAATCCAAGAAAGTATTGGAAACCTTTGAGAATCACATTGGAAAATATGATGAAGTACAGGAAATCATCAGTCTTTCCGGAGAGTATGACTATATGTTGAAGATCATTGCCAAAGATATCAATTCTTATAACGAATTTGCTGTTAATGTCATTTCAAACATTCCTAATATCGGTCAATACCACAGTTCAATTGTACTTCATGAGGTAAAAAAATCTACCAAGTTTAAAATTGATCTGGAATAATCATTCTATTTTTAAACCATTAAGAGCTTTTAAGAGGTGAAGAATAATTAAGGAATTCACCAGCGAATTTTAAAACTATGAGGCTAAAAAATCGTAGATTTTCTTAACTTACCTTAAAATCTTCATCTTCCTTAACGGTTCAAGATAATCAATCATCAAATTCAAAGAGCGGAATTACAATCCAGCCATTAAGATCACTTAAGCAATTAAGATTTATTAAAGATTAAGATTCACAAACGAAAAAGACAGCAGGCTAAAAATAACTTTTAGAATTTCTACTGATATTGCTTAAGTTTTGATGATCTCAATGGCTTAGATTCTAACCCAATAATTTATTTTTCAGTTTATTGAACTGATATTCTATTTTATCCAGACAAAGATTACCGATACTTCCCTGATGGGTATGTTCAAGGTTTCCAGGTTCAAAATCAAACGCATTGTTTTCAATCTCCTGCCCTACTTTTACATAAGCATCACGGAAAGAACTTCCATTCTTTACCTCTTCATTGATCTTTTCTACACTGAAAAGATACTTGTATTTTTCATCTTCCAGAATCCCGTCTTTCACCTTAATATTAGGTAAAGTATAGCTTAAAATTTCCAGACACTCCTTTAAAGAGTCTATGGCAGGGAAAAGTATTTCCTTCGTAAGCTGTACATCTCTGTGGTATCCGGAAGGAAGATTCGTCGTTAAAAGGATCAGTTCGTTTGGAAGTGACTGAATTCTGTTGCATCGTGCGCGAACCAGCTCAAAGATATCCGGATTCTTTTTATGCGGCATAATACTGCTTCCTGTGGTAAACTCTTTTGGAAAGCTGATAAAGTCAAAATTCTGACTCAGATACAGACATACATCATAAGCGAACTTCCCAAGAGTTCCCGCTAAGGTTGCCATGGCCATTGCCAGCATTTTTTCCGACTTTCCACGAGTCATCTGCGCATATACAGAGTTATAATTCATGGACTGGAAGCCTAGATTATACGTTGTACTTTCACGATTAATCGGAAACGAAGATCCATAACCTGCTGCAGATCCCAGTGGGTTTTTATTAATAATATTCTTTACTGAAAATAACATTTCCACATCATCCAAAAGTGCTTCCGCATAAGCCCCGAACCACAATCCGAATGATGAAGGCATCGCAATCTGCAAATGGGTATATCCAGGAAGCAGAACATTTTTATGCTGATCTGCCAACTGAATTAAAATCTGGAAAAACTCATCGGTAAGAACTGTGATCTCACGGATCTCATCCAATACATATAATTTGATATCCAATAAAACCTGATCATTTCTAGATCGTGCCGTATGAATTTTCTTTCCAGTGTCTCCTAATTCTTCAATGAGAATAGCTTCTATCTGAGAATGGATATCCTCAGCATCTTTATCAATTTCAAAACTACCGTCTTCAATTTTATGTAAAATACTATTTAAAACAGATAACATCTGCTCTGATTCTTCCTGAGAAATAATCCCGGTTTCTGCTAACATTTTGCAGTGCGCCATAGAACCTTTAGCATCATATTTTGCTAAACGCTCGTCAAAGTCAAGATCTTTTCCAACGGTAAAATTATTGACTAATATATTGGTGGCAAGGTCGTCCTTCTGCCATATCTTTTTCATATGATTTATTTAAAATATTGATTGGTTTTGACATGCCCAGCAAGGCAATCCTTATTACTATTAACTATAAAAAAACATTTCCTTATGTAAAGCCTTCATTTCTAATTTTCTTTTTGCATAAATCTTATTAAAAACTAAACTTCTAGTGCCTGCCGGGCGGAGTCAAAACATATATTGAGCTGGAAGCCCGAAGCTGGAGGCTGGAAGTGAATTACAAACTATAACAACTTCCATCTTCCCACTTCATTCTTCCTTTCTTTATAACACTTTTTCTAAAATTCTGATGTAGATTTCTATTCCTTCTTCTATTTCATGGATATAGATAAATTCATCTGCCGTGTGAGAGCGCCTACTGTCACCCGGGCCTATTTTCACTGATGTACATGGAATAATCGCCTGATCCGAAGAGGTTGGAGATCCATAAGTAGTCCTTCCGATTTCAAGACCTGCTTTCACAAACGGATGATCCATTTCAATCTTTGAAGAATTCAGTCTGAACGATCTTGCCGTCAATGTAGATTTCATCTGAGACTGGATAATTTCAAACGCTTCCTCGTTGGAATATTCATCTGTAACCCTCACATCCAGTGTGAAATTACATGACTCCGGAACAACATTATGCTGTACTCCTGCATGAATTCCAGATAAAGTAACTTTCACTTCACCCAGATATTCTGAAACCTTTGGAAATTTAAAGGCTAAAATATTCTGGAGATCCTCCATACATTTTACAATCGAGTTATCATCATTAGGATGAGCGGCATGAGAAGGAGTCCCTTTCATTTCTCCATCAATCACAAGAAGTCCTTTTTCTGCAATCGCCAGATTCATCTGCGTGGGTTCTCCTACAATAGCGAGTTCTACATTGGGTAGCTGCGGAAATAAGGCTTCAATTCCATCAAATCCTGAAATCTCCTCCTCTGCCGTCAAAGCAATAACTAAATTATATTTTAAATCTTCTTTATCATAAAAATGTAAAAAAACCTGGGCCATAGAAACCAAAGAAGCTCCGGCATCATTACTTCCCAAACCAAACAGCTTACCCTCTTTTTCAATAGGAATAAACGGATCCAGCGTATAGGCTTTATTGGGTTTTACCGTATCATGGTGGGTATTCAGTAAAATGGAAGGCTTAAATACATCAAAATGTTTATTCACCGCCCAGATGTTGTTTTTAAAACGTTTAGTAGGAATCTGATGTTTTTTGAAAAAATTCTCAATTTCTACTGATGTATTGAACTCATCTTTACTGAATGAAGGAATCTCAATCAAATTTTTAAGCAATCCGACTGCATTATTCAATAGCTCTTCTTTATTATAAACAGATTTCAGTTCCTGCATGATGATTTTCTATATGATTTTTCAATTGTGTCTCTTTAATCAGAAACACTTTATCTACATTATTTTTTATCGCTCCAAGAGCATTTTCAAGTTTGGGTAAAATCCCTTTGTGAAGTTTCCCTTCTTCTTTTAATGCCGTAAATTCTTCCTCATTTACACTTTTAATCACTGACTCCGGATCGTTTACATCTTCTAAAACGCCTTCTTTATCAAAACAATACAACAGTTCAACTTCATATTTTTCTGACAAAGCCTGTGCAATTACAGAAGCAATGGTATCTGCGTTGGTATTGAAAAGATTCCCTTTTCTGTCATGGGTAATCGCAGAAAATACAGGAACAAGATCCAGCTTGATGAGTTTTGAAACCAGCTTTCTGTTCACGCTTTTCTTATTGATATCCCCCACAAATCCAAAGTCGATTTCAGGATGTTCTCTTTTTTTAGCTTTAATCAGATTTCCGTCTGCACCGGAAAATCCTATGGCGTTACATTTTTTCTGCTGCAGCTTTTCAACAATATTTTTATTGATTCCTCCTGCATATACCATGGTTACAATATCCAATGTTTCTTTATCCGTAATCCTCCTTCCGTTGATCATTTTCTGTTCAATACCGAGTTTATCAGCCAACGTTGTAGCCAACTTTCCTCCACCATGAACAAGGATCTTCTTTTCCTGAATTTCAGAAAATTGGGCTAAGAATTGGGCTAACAATTCTTCATCATCAATTAAAGCTCCGCCAATTTTTATGATGTATAACTTTTCTTTCATTGTAAACGTTTTGTGATCCTTACTTCAATCCTTGTTAAGGTTTTGAACCTTGACAAGGATCAGTAATCAAGATTCCAGATTGAAAAAATTATCCGGCATTCAGTTCATCTAAAATCTCACTGAAAATAGCCTGTGCAGAGAAAATACGGTTTTTCGCCTGCTTATAGATGATAGAATGATCTCCATCCATCACTTCATCACTCAGCTCAACATTACGGCGAACCGGAAGACAGTGCATTACCTTCGCTTCATTGGTATGGGCTAATTTTTCATTGGTAAGCATCCAGTCGCCTTTTACTTCAGGCATTGCTGCATAGTCATCAAAAGAAGACCAGTTTTTTACATAAATGAAATCAGCATCCTTTAAAGCTTCATCCTGATCATGGATTACCTTCACATCTTTTGTGAATTTTTTGTCCAAATCATAGCCTTCAGGATTAGCAATCACCAATTCCACATCCATTTCCTGCATCCATTCTGCAAAAGAGTTTCCAACAGCATGGGCAATAGGTTTGATATGTGGCGCCCAGGTTAATACCACTTTGGGTTTGTGGTCTTTTTTCCAGTTTTCTGTAATGGTAATACAATCTGCCAGACTTTGCAGCGGATGACGTGTTGCAGATTCCAATGAAACAACAGGAACTTTTGCATGTTTTTCAAACTGGCTTAAGATACTTTCATTCACATCATCTTCTTTGCTCTTCATCCCTGCGAAACAACGCACTGCAATGATATCGCAATATTGATTTAAAACTTCAATAGCATCTTTGATATGTTCTACAGTATCACCGTTCATTACAGCTCCATCAGCAAACTCCAGATTCCAGGCTTCCTGTGCTGCATTTAATGTCAAAACATTCAACCCTAGATTTTGCGCTGCAATCTGGCTGCTCAAACGGGTTCTTAAGCTTGAATTCAAAAATACAAGTCCAATTGTTTTTCCCTTTCCTTTTTCTGTTTCAGTAAGGGGATCTGCTTTTATTTGTAAAGCTTTTTTTATGATTTCCTGTAAGTTTTCTACATCACTTACAGAGGTAAATTTTTTCATTTTAAAATTGATTTTAAAGATTTTGTTTACACATTAATTGTTGATCTAACCACAAAAGGCACAAAAGTTTATTTTTTTAAAATATATAAGCTCACATAAGAAGAAAATCAAAAATTTTCGAAAACTTAAGGATACTTCTTAAGCGTTTAGTATTTTCTTAAAATCACTTAAGTGTTTAAATTCTTTTGTAGCTTTTGCGGTTTAAATCTTCCCCAATACCATTTTCAGGGCATTGATGAAAAGATCAGTTTCCTCTTGTTTGATATTCAGTGAAGGAAGAATCCTTAAGACACTTTTATCATTAGAGTTTCCTGTGAAAATATGATGATCGAACAATAAGCTTTTCCTTATTTCTGAACAGTCTCTGTCGAGTTCTATTCCGATCATCAACCCTTTCCTTCGGATGGATTTAATATGTGGTAAATCTTTAATTTCATTTTCAATATACTCACCCATTTTCTGAGCATTTTCGATAAGATTTTCATCTTTCATGACATCCAGAACAGCAATTGAAGCGGCACAAGCCAGATGATTTCCTCCGAATGTAGTTCCCAGCAAACCATTGCTTGCCTGAAATTTAGGATGAATTAAAACTCCACCCACAGGGAAGCCATTCCCCATTCCTTTTGCGGTTGTAATAATATCCGCTTCTACTCCAAACTCCTGATGAGCAAAGAAATATCCGCTTCTTCCATATCCTGACTGTACTTCATCCAAAATAAGAACAACATCATACTTGTCGCACAGTTCTTTAATTTTAGATAAAAATTCCGGGGTAGGAATCATAATTCCGCCTACTCCCTGAATTCCTTCAATGATAATGGAAGAAATTTCACTTCCCTGTTTCTCAAAAGTTTCCTCAAGCTGCTGCACATCATTCCATTCTGATTTGATGAATCTTTCTGAAAAATTAACCGGAGCTACAATTTTTGGATTGTCTGTTACCGAAACCGCTGCGGATGTTCTTCCATGGAATGAACCTGAAAAATAAAGCACTTTGCTTTTCCCATTATGAAATGAAGCAAGTTTCAATGCATTTTCATTAGCTTCCGCTCCTGAATTACACAAGAAAAGATTATAATCTTCATATCCAGAAAGTTTCCCCAGCTTTTCTGCCAGCTCAGTCTGCAATTCATTCTGAACCGAATTGGAATAGAATGAAATTTTTTCCAGCTGATCCTTCAATTTATTTTGATAATATGGATGGTTGTGTCCAATGGAAATCACAGCATGACCTCCGTAAAAATCGAGATACTGCTCTCCTTTATCGTCCCAAAGGAAAGATCCCTTTGCTTTAACCGGATTTATATTGAATAATGGATATACGTTGAATAAATTCATTTTTTTGTTGCTAGTTGTTAGTTGATGGTTGAAAGTTTACAGGTTCAAATAGTTATTCTTTATACTACTGCAACCTATTATCTGCAACCTTTTCTACCTAATACATTTTACCTTAGAATGCTATTGGTTTTAAGTTTAATCCTGCATTTTCCTCCCAGTTCATTGCCAGATTCATATTCTGTATTGCCTGTCCTGAGGCTCCTTTTAACAAATTGTCAATCGCTGAGTGAATAACGGCAACATTTCCACTCTTTTCAATCTGAATCACACAGCGATTAGTATTGACAACCTGCTTTAAATCAATTGCCCTGCTACTTACGGTAACAAAAGGCTCCTCCGCATAAAAATCCTGATATAATTGTTCTATTTCCTCCAAATCCAAATCCGTCTTCATTGTAGAACTTGTAAAAATTCCTCTTGCAAAATCTCCTCTCCATGGAACAAAATTCAGGGTTACTTCTTTATTATTAAATGCAACCAGCTGTTGTAAAATCTCATCTACATGCTGATGCGTTAAAGTTTTATACGCTGAAACATTATCATTTCTCCAGGTAAAATGAGTGGTTGCCTGCAAAGATTGCCCAGCTCCTGTAGAACCTGTAATCCCTGTAGTAAAAACTTCATTTAACACTTCTTTTTCTGCTAATGGCAGTAAAGCCAATTGAATCGCTGTAGCAAAACATCCCGGGTTCGCAATACTTTTTGCTCCCGATAGTTGTTTTTTATTGATTTCAGGTAATCCGTAGATAAAATTTCTGTTCTCAAAGTTTCCTTCTAAACGGAAATCGTTTCCGAGATCAATCACCAGCGTTTCATCTTTTACAGGATTTTGAGTTAACCAGTTTTGACTTTCTTTATGGGGAAGACACAGAAAAAGAATATCTACGTCTTCAGGTTTATCTGTCAAAACCATTTCACAAACGGTCGTTAAATCCGGGTACAGATCCGAAATTCTTGTTCCCGAATTCGAACGACTATATAAAAAACTCAATGTCACATGGGGATGAAAAGCCAGTAAGCGTACCAGCTCACTTCCTGTATAACCGTTAGCACCAATTATTCCTACTGTTTTCTTCATTTTGATTCTTACAGAATGTTATTCTGCCTTACATTAAATCGTTCTTTCGGAACTAATTGATATTCTGGTTAATCTGGTGGTATATATTTAAAGAATTACTTACAATCTTTGTATATCCTTTCACATCGTCGCCTGTCCATGCTCTGTTAGCCTCTCCATAACTTCCGAATTTATCAGACATCAGGTCATGATCAGATTCAATTCCATTTAAAATAAATCGGTAGGGATGAAGAGTCACAAATACTTTTCCACTGACTGTTTTCTGAGAATCTACTAAGAAAGACTCAATATTTCTCATCACAGGATCCAGGAAAAGCGCCTCATGAAGCCAGTTTCCATACCAGTCGGATAACTGAGACTTCATCATTTGCTGATATTTTGAAAGCGTATGTTTCTCCAATAGATGATGCGCTTTGATAATCACTGCTGCTGCTGCTGCTTCAAATCCCACTCGTCCTTTAATCCCAACAATGGTATCACCTACATGAATATCACGACCAATTCCATACGCTGAAGCTAATTCTTCTATTTTTTGAATTGCACATACAGAATGCTCAAAGCTTTCTCCATTCACTCCGATCACTTCTCCGTTTTTAAACTCGATCTCCAGTTCTGAAGGCTGAGTTTCTTTAATCTGAGAGGGAAAAGCTTCTTCCGGCAGATAATTTCTGGAAGTCAAAGTTTCTTTTCCTCCTACCGAAGTTCCCCAAAGACCTTTATTCACTGAATATTGTGCCTTATGGAATTCCATTTCATATCCGTGCTCCTTCAAAAACTCAATCTCTTCCTCACGGGACAGCGCCATATCGCGGATAGGAGTAATGATTTCAATATTCGGGCACATCACCTGAAAGATTAAATCAAAACGAACCTGATCATTTCCTGCTCCTGTACTTCCATGAGCAATCGCATCAGCTTTTACTTCTATTGCATATTTTGCAATTTCCTGCGCCTGAATCGTACGCTCAGCACTTACTGAAAGAGGATATGTATTATTTTTCAATACATTCCCGAAAATCAGATATTTCACACATGAATTATAGTAATCTTCCTGAGCGTCTACACACCTGTATTCCTTTACTCCTAGCTTTAAAGCTTTTCTTTCCAGTTCTTTTTCCTCTTCTTTTGAAAAACCTCCGGTATTTACAGTAACGGCATACACGTCATACCCTAGTGTTTCACTAAGATATTTTGCACAGTAGGAAGTATCTAAACCTCCACTAAACGCTAAGATGACTTTCTTTTTCATCTGGACTCTTTTTATTTTTTTTAGTTGTCAAATGGAACTCACCAAGAGATTTTTGTACAGAATACTCAAAATCGATCTGGTTTATTTCATTATATTTATTTTCAGGCTGATTATTCACCACCTCTTTTTTTTTATCATCTTCAGGAACAAATAACATTGCTGTACACAGACAGTTTTTACGTTCCTTCATCATTAAAATTTCATAATTCACACAGTTTTTGCAGCCATTCCAGAATTCTTCATCCTGAGTCAGTTCAGAGTAGATTACCGGTTTATAACCTAAATCACTATTGATTTTCATTACTGCCAGCCCTGTCGTTAATCCAAATACTTTTGCATCCGGATATTTATCTCTAGATAATTGGAAAACCTTCTGCTTGATCTGAGTAGCTACTCCTCCGTTCCTGAATTTCGGTGACACAATCAGTCCCGAATTGGCCACAAACTTCCCATGTGACCAGGTCTCTATATAACAGAAACCTACCCACTCACCATTTTCAGTGGCTACCACAGCATTGCCTTCTGAAATCTTCTTACTCAAATATTCTATAGAACGTTTTGCGATCCCCGTTCCTCTACGCTGTGCAGAATCATACATTTCCTGCTGTATTTCACTCACATACATTAGATGTTCGCATGAGGAAATTTCTATTTCCATTTATTTATCTAAATTTTTTGGCAAATTTAAAATATAATTTCTTTTAAATCCAAATAAAAAAGATATTTTTTTTGTTTTAAAATTTTATACAGGTAAAATTATCTTTACAAGAAAATATACATTTGCTAATTTATTATATATTTGCTAAAATAATATAGTTATGGAAAATACCTGTCCTAAATGCAAGAGCACTAAAGTGGTAAAAAGCGGCATCGTCAATGAGAAACAACGTTTCCACTGCAAAGACTGTAATTATTATTTTACCGTTAAAAAACTGGGAAAACAAATTGATGATTACTACGTAACCAAAGCCCTGCAGCTCTATTTAGAAGGTTTGAGCTATCGCGAAATTGAGAGAATCATCGGTGTTTCACATGTTACCATCAGTTCATGGATTAAGAAGTATAATATCACAAGACCTCCTCATTCTGAATTCCATCCCGTTTATAAGATCCTAAAACAAAACGAGTTGATTGACTACATCGCTCAGGAAGAAAACATTAAAAACTCAGGAATTATCATTACTCAGTTTGCAGATAAATACATGCTGATCAAGTGGGAACGGTTTAAGAAGTAGTCGGGTTACGAGGTACAGAATGCGAGATACGAGGTACGATATTTAATACAGTATTAAATATCAAATACTTAAACGGTTTATATTCCCCAAGATCCCGAAATTCGAAACCTCACAAAATAATAACTATACTATTACCACTAATATATATTAAATTTTCATAAACAAATTATTAATTACAATTTGGCATTCACAAAAAACAACGCCAAAAATTGATAATTTATGAAGAAATTACTTACATTCATTGGATTAGCTTTAATCAGCAGTTCCGTATACTCACAAGGTTCTCCTGATTATGGCAATGGCTTAAAAATAAACCTCAACCAGAACGGTGATAAATTCATCCGATTTATTTTATGGGACCAGTTTTGGGTAAGAAACACTTCCATGAACCCGGGAAGTATGGTAGGAGGCGAACCTACTGACAACTCTTGGAGCTTAGGAAACAGACGTTTACGTGCTCTGACCTATGCACAAATCTCTAAAAGATATATGATTCTCCTTCACTTCGGAATCAACAACCAGACTTTTATCAATGGCGGAGCTACAGGAACCTCGGGTACAGGAGGTTATGGAAATGGAAAGAAAACCCAGTTATTTTTTCATGACGCATGGAATGAATATGCAGTTATTTTACCTGGAGAAGCAGGAAAATTCAGTTTATCTTTAGGAGCAGGTCTTCATTACTACATGGGGCTTTCCCGTATGACCATGGCTTCTACCCTTAATTTCCTCACATTAGATTCACCCGTTTTTTCATGGCCACTGATTGATAATTCAGACCAGTTCGCAAGACAACTGGGAATGTTTGCCAAAGGTAAATACGGAAAGCTGGAATATCGTTTCAGCTTAAATAAACCTTTCGCTACTGATCTTACGCCTGTGAATGTAACAGATCCTTCAAAGGCTATCGCAGTAGACAACAACGGAAATCCCAGTTTTTCAAAAGCAGGATATGTTGAATATCAATTTCTTGACGAAGAATCCAACACATTACCTTTCAAAGTAGGCTCTTACCTTGGGACAAAAAAGGTTTTCAATGTGGGCGCAGGTTTTTATCATCAGGCTGACGGAACAAGAACTTCCGTGAATGCAAACATTGAGAAACACGACATTACTCTTTTTGCAGTAGATGCTTTCGCAGATATTCCCTTGGGAGAAGCAAAAAACAAAATGGCCGTTTCTGCATATGCCGGATATTATAACTACAATTTCGGACCTAATTATGTAAGAAATCTGGGAACAATGAATATCGCAGCCTCCGATCCTAATTTTATCGGAAATAAAGCCATCGCAGGACCAGGAAATCTACAACCCACTATCGGAACAGGTAATATTATCTACGCACAGGCTGGTTTACTTTTACCGAGTCAGGCAGAAAAGCCAAAAATCAGAATACAGCCTTTTGCAGCCTATACCCACAAAAGTTTCGAGGCCTTCGATAAATCTTCGTCTCAGTTTGATGTGGGAGCCAACTGGTTCATAGACGGACATCATGCCAAAATAACAACACAATATTCAACAAGACCGGTGTATACCAGCCCAACGGAAAGCCCTTCTTCAAAAGGGGAATTTATTGTCCAGTTTCAGATCTACTTATAAAATTTGAACCATTAAGAATAGTAAAGAAATTAAGATAAGTTAAGCACCATCAAAGATGAATAAAAAGATTATCGCTTAATAAAAATCTTAAATATTCTTATCAACTTAAAATCTCTTAATGGTTTAAAAGCAATTTCAAATTAACATCCTATTCCAATAACATCAAAAACTAATCAATATGAGCGAAAATCATCACGAAAGCTACGAAAATATGACCGACAGGCAGAAAAACCGCACCATCTGGAGCGTGATCACTGCCTCTTCCCTAGGTACATTGATAGAATGGTATGACTTCTACATCTTTGGAAGTTTAGCCGTTGTTTTAGCTACAAAATTTTTCCCTGCTGATAATCCTACCGCAGCATTTTTATCCACGCTGGCTACTTTTGCTGCCGGATTTGTGGTACGACCTTTCGGAGCATTATTTTTCGGGAGACTGGGAGATATTATCGGGAGAAAATATACCTTCCTTGTCACTTTACTGATCATGGGATTTTCCACTTTCCTGATCGGGTGTATTCCAAGTTATGAAACCATTGGATTTATGGCTCCTGTTTTGGTTTTGATTTTAAGATTACTACAGGGACTTGCTCTAGGAGGAGAATATGGAGGTGCCGCCACCTATGTTGCAGAATACGCCCAACCTCATCGAAGAGGTTACTGGACATCATGGATCCAAACTACTGCAACTGCCGGACTTTTCATTTCATTAATCGTTATTTTAATCACAAAGACAACCCTTTCTGCTGAAGAATTTGATACCTGGGGATGGAGAGTTCCTTTCTGGATCTCGATTTTAATGGTTGCCGTTTCTTATGTCATCAGAAAAAACATGAAGGAATCTCCTCTTTTTGCCAAGGCTAAAAGTGAGGGGAAAACTTCCAAAAATCCTTTAAAAGAAAGTTTTGGAAATAAATACAATTTCAAATTTGTATTGCTGGCTTTATTCGGAGCAGCCATGGGACAAGGTGTTATCTGGTACACAGGACAGTTTTATGCGATGAGTTTCCTTCAAAAAGTAATGAATGTAGAATCCGCACAGGTTGATTCATTAATGGCCACCGCTTTATTTTTAGGAACTCCGTTTTTTGTATTCTTCGGATGGCTGTCCGATAAAATCGGGAGAAAAGCAGTAATGATGACCGGAATGCTGGTTGCTATTTTAGCCTACAGACCAATATACGACAGCATGTTCAAGAGTGTGAATCTGGAAAGTAAAACTCTTGCCGCTAATGGAATTACAGAAAAAAGAACCGCCAAAATTCATAATGCTATCGCAACAGACAGCCTGGTTACTTTTCACAAAGAAACTCTTTATACAGATGGTACCTTGATCAAAAAAGACAGTGTCGTTCACTGGTCACCTTCGGGAGTTGTAATGAAAGATGGAAAAGCGGAAGAACCTAAAGTTTCTCAAAGTTTAAAGCTCAGTGATGACACGAAATGGTATCTGATCTTCCTGGTATTTATCCAAGTTCTATTTGTAACAATGGTGTATGGCCCTATTGCAGCCTTTCTTGTTGAAATGTTCCCTGTGAGAATCCGCTACACTTCAATGTCATTGCCTTATCATATTGGAAACGGAGTATTCGGAGGGCTTCTTCCGGCAGTGGCAACTTATCTGGTCACCACAGGAAAAGAAGCAGGACATGCAACATGGTATCTGGAAGGGCTTTGGTACCCGATTGGGGTTGCAACAGTATGTTTGGTTATCGGATTATTTTATCTTAAAAATAAGAACAATAATCTTCACGATTAGGTACTGAATCACTCAAATTTTTATTAATTTTAAAACAACTAAAATGAACGGACTAAAAAAAATATTAGGTATTCTCTGGATCGCTATTGCGGTGATTGTAGGATATTTCGGAATTACAGTATTGGGAATCCCAAAAATTGCTTCCGGAAAACAGGAAGATCTGGTTTTTGGCATTATCATCCTTTTTGTACTGATGCCGATTATCTCAGGCGGAATGGCCATTTTCGGGTATTATGCCTTAAAAGGAGAATATTCTGACGATAAAATTTAAAAACAATAGGGATAATTGATGAATGGTTGCATTCATCAATTATCTTTTATCAAAAATCATGTATGAAAAAAAGACACGAACAAAAACTTATCATCCTGAGCGTAGGACTTATGATTGCTTTCAGCATTCCTATTTCATTGCTTTTTAACAGTGACAGGGAAGTTTTGGGCTATCCTATGATTCTGATCTACCTGTTCGTGATCTGGATGATCTCCATTGTGATTTCTTTTGTAATTGTAAAAAGGCATGATGAATAGTTTCGCATTATTTTTTGTAGTTCTGTTTTACCTCGCTCTTCTTTTCTTAGTTGCCCATTTAGCAGAGAAGAAAAGAAGTAAACGCTGGATCAACAATCCTTACATCTACGCCTTGTCTCTTGCTGTATACTGTACTGCCTGGACGTATTATGGGAGTATTGGCGTGGCAGCTACAAGCGGATTAAATTATCTTCCGATTTACATTGGCCCTATTATGATTATTCCGGCATGGATCTATATCAACACACGGATTGTGAGGATTTCAAGAGTCAACAAAATAAGCAGCCTTGCCGATTTTATTTCATTGAGATATGGAAACAGCAGAAGTCTGAGTGCCATTATTACTGTGGTTTGCCTTCTGGCAATTGTTCCTTATATCGGACTACAGATCAAAGCCATTTCGGAAACCTTTCATCTGGTAACGGAAACTCCGATGTCTAAAGATATCCTAACAGACAACGCCACTTTTGTAGTGGTTTTAATTGCCCTGTTTTCCTCTTATTATGGAACACGATATGTAGATGCTTCAGAAAAACGTCTGGGAATCATCTCAGCTATTGCACTGGAGAGCTTTTTAAAACTGTTTTTTATTATCATTCTTGGGTTTTTCGTGATCTATTTTGCTTTTGATGGCTTCTCAGACATTTATGAGAAAGCCAGCAAATTTGAAGATTTTAAAGAAAAAAACACCTTCAACGGAATTGAAGGTGCAATGAACTGGATGGTTCTGTGTATGATTTCCGCAACAGCCATCTGCATTCTTCCCAGACAATTCCACACAGCTATTGTTGAAAACAGGCAGGAAAAACATATCAGAACCGCCATCTGGTTTTTCCCTCTTTATCTTTTAATATTCACTGTATTTATTTTCCCGATTGCATGGGGAGGAAGGTTGATTTTTGACGGACAAAAAGTAAATCCGGAGTTCTATTCTATTCTGATTCCGCAGCATTTTGATAATACCTTAATTACAGTTTTGGTTTTTCTTGGCGGATTAAGTTCATGCATTTCAATGATTATCATCTCTGCCATTACTTTATCTATCATGCTTTCCAACAACCTCATCATTCCCTATGGGTTATTAGGAAAATTAAAATCTGAAAGTGAGGAGCAAAATACGAGAAGTATTACCAATATCAGAAAATTCAGCATTTTCGCCCTGATTATTATGGCTTTTGCCTTCTATAAATATTTCATCCTGAAGACTTCACTGGATTCCGTAGGATTAATATCATTTGTTGTTATTGCCCAACTTGCACCGGCCTTTTTCGGAGCCTTATTCTGGAGAAGAGGAAGTTATAAAGGTGCTGTAACAGGGCTTATAGCCGGATTAGTGATTTGTTATTTCGGATTGATTATTCCACAGTATTATTTTTCCTATAACCAGGAATTTAAAGGCGTAATCAGGGATATGTATGATGCTTTCGGCTTTTTCACCATTCCTTATCTGGGGAGAATTCCGCAGATCTTTTTCTGGTCAATGCTGGTGAATACAAGCCTGTTTACGATTGTTTCCGTAAGTTCAAAAGGAAATTACCGGGAAAGAAACTTTGCTGAACTGTATGTAGACATTGACAAATACATTCAAAATCATGAAAATGCTTTTATCTGGCGGGGAACAGCCTATATTTCAGATATTCAGAATATTCTGGAACGTTTTTTAGGTAAAAGCAAAACAGAGCAGGCATTAAGAATTTTTAATTTAAAATATAATATAGACTCCAAGACTGAAACTGCCGATTCAAGGTTTATTAAATTTTCAGAAAATCTTTTGGCTGGAAGAATCGGTACTGCTTCGGCCAAAATATTAATCGAAGGAGTGACGAAGGAAGATAAAATATCATTAAAAGAGGTTTTAAATATCCTCGAAGAATCTCAAGAAAATATCAGCTTAAATAAAAAACTTACCGAACAGTCTGAAGAACTGCAGAAACTTTCCGATGACCTCAGAACAGCTAACGAGAGCCTGATCATCAAAGACCGTCAAAAAGACGACTTTCTGGATTCTGTTGCCCATGAATTAAGAACTCCGATTACCGCAATCCGTTCTGCAGGAGAAATCCTGGCTGATGATGATGATATTCCCTTTGACATTAAACAGGAATTTTTGAACAATATCATCACAGAATCCGACAGATTAAGTGAAATCATCAATGATATTCTGTATCTGGACAAGTTACAGCATGGTGAAATCTCTTTACATATTCAGGAAAATAACATTATTGAAACCTATAAAAAAGCATTAAATCCGCTCCTTCATCTGATACAGCAGAAAAACATTCATTTAAGTGAGGTTAATCTTCTGAATCAATTTATATTTGAATATGATGAAGCAAGAATGATTCAGCTGTTTCAGAACATTTGGGGCAATGCCTTAAAATTCACTGAAGAACAGGGAACAATTCAAACCAAATTATTTGAAAAAGATCAACAGCTGATCATTACTATTTTCAATACCGGGAAACATATCCCGGAAGAGGATCTGGAAATGATTTTTGACAAGTTTTATCAGTCGAAAAACCAAAATATTTTAAAACCTACGGGAAGCGGACTGGGCCTGGCCATTTCCAAAAAAATTGTACAGGCACACGGAGGAAGTATAAAAGCCGAAAACAGCGGATTAGGAGTAACTTTCACCATAAGCATTCCCGGAGAAATAAAAAAAGAGAATACCCATGAAGTTGAACACCATTAAACCACTTTTATGAAAAAGATAATCATTGCAGATGACGAACACAAAATATTAATGTCGCTCGAATACAGTTTTAAGAAAAACGGATATGATGTCTATATTGCCCGTGACGGAATGGAAGTCCTGGACTTTTTGAAAACAATGGTTCCGGACATAATCCTTCTCGATATTATGATGCCTAATCTTGATGGTTACAGCACCCTGGATCTTATTAAGCAGGATGAGAAACTGAAAGACACCAAAGTCATCTTTCTGAGTGCTAAAAACAATCCCAGAGATATTGAAAAAGGATTGGAAATGGGAGCAGATGCTTATGTCACAAAGCCCTACTCGATTAAGAAACTGATGCAGCAGATTGAGGAAATGTTTTAAAAAAGAATCTAGAGCCAAGAATCAAGATATAAGACTTCAGACAACGACTTAGTAAAAAATCTTATGGCTTCGCCTGCGTGCCGCAAGCAAAAAACAAACACAAGACTATTGATATGAATACTGATATATTATTTAAACAAAGCATAGAGAATAAAGAAGACTTCTGGAAAGAACAAGCCAGACAAATAAAGTGGTTTGATTTTCCCCACCAGATTCTTTCCAAAGACGAAAATGATTACCCCCAATGGTTTTCCGACGGGAAGCTCAATATGTGCTATTTGTGTATTGACAAACATATTGAAGACGGTTTTGGAGATCAGACTGCGATCGTTTATGATTCCCCTGTAACCCATCAGAAGAAAACCTATACATTCAGTCAGGCGAAAGAGGAAATTGCAAAATTAGCTGGAGGATTGGTTTCTTTGGGGTTAAAAAAAGGAGATACCGCTGTCATTTATATGCCTATGATTCCGCAAACACTTTTTGCGATGCTGGCATGTGCAAGAATTGGGGTTATTCACAATGTAGTTTTCGGAGGTTTCGCTCCTCATGAGCTTGTTGTGAGAATTGATGACTGCAAACCTAAAGTTTTAATCACTGCCACTGCCGGAGTAGAAATTGCAAAAAGAATCCCCTACCTTCCGTTAGTGGAAAAGGCCATTGAACTGGCACAGGATAAAGTAGACAATATCGTTGTATACAATAGAAAACTGGTAGATAATCAGGACGAAATGTTTGATGGATTAATTGATTATGAAGAATTAGTAGAAAAATCAGCTCCGGCAGACTGCATTTCTGTAGAATCCACTCATCCGCTTTATTT
This sequence comes from Chryseobacterium culicis, assembly GCF_002979755.1. NCBI lineage: Bacteria > Pseudomonadati > Bacteroidota > Flavobacteriia > Flavobacteriales > Weeksellaceae > Chryseobacterium > Chryseobacterium culicis. Next base: position 125,610 of record NZ_PCPP01000003.1, read on the forward strand.
ACTTTACACATCCGGAACTACAGGTAAGCCTAAAGGTATTGTTCGCGATACCGGAGGATATGCTACTGCATTACAATTCTCAATGACTTATGTTTATGGAGTAGAACCCGGTGAAACCTATTGGGCAGCTTCAGACTTCGGATGGGCTGTAGGACATAGTTTTTCAGTATACGGGCCATTAATCAACAGAAACACAACGATAATTTTTGAAGGAAAACCCATTATGACTCCCGATGCTGGTACTTTCTGGAGAATTATTTCAGAATATAAAGTTTCGGTAATGTTTACCGCACCTACCGCTATCAGAGCCATCAAGAAAGAAGACCCCAACGGAGAACTCGTGAAAAAATATGATCTGTCCCATTTCAAAAAACAGTTTCTGGCTGGCGAAAGATGTGATGTAGCCACTCTGGACTGGTTTGCAGAGCATATTGGTGTTCCGGCAATAGATCATTGGTGGCAGACAGAATCCGGCTGGCCTATGCTTGGATTACTTACTCACGATGAAAATTATCAGATCAAAAGAGCATCTGCCGGAAAACCAGTTCCGGGATATGACATTAAAATCTTTGATGAAAACGGATTGGAGCTTGATCCTCACCATGAAGGTTATCTGGTGATCAAACTCCCTCTCCCACCCGGTGCCATGTTAGGAATCTGGAAAGATTATGCCCGTTTTGACAGCAGCTACCTATCTCAGTATAAAGGGTACTATTTCTCAGGAGACGGCGCTATTCAGGATGAAGACGGCTATATTTTCATTACAGGAAGAGTGGATGACGTAATCAACGTGGCAGGCCACAGACTTTCTACTTCTGAAATGGAAGAAATTGTTTCTTCACATCCTGATGTTGCCGAATGCGCTGTGGTAGGTATTGATGATGATTTAAAAGGACAGGTTCCTTTTGCCACGGTGGTGTTGAAGAATGGTTCAGCGATTTCTGAAACAGACATTGAAAAAGATATCATTCAGATGGTTCGCGACAAAATCGGAGCCGTAGCTTTTCTGAAAAACATAATGGTTGTCAAACGCTTACCCAAAACAAGATCCGGGAAAATTTTGAGAAAATTAATCAGAACGTTACTTGACGGTAAAGATTTTCAGATTCCATCTACGATTGATGACGAGAAAATCATTGATGAAATCCAGGAAAAAATCAAGGAATATAGGGCTTAAACGGGAAATTAAACATAAATTTAAATACATGTTTAATTCAATATAAAAATTAAACTATTAAGAGAAATAAAGATGTTAAGAAAGATTAAGTTCATCAAAGATGAATAAAATAAATAGCTTACTCTATGATCTTAACGATATTAAATCATGGAGTTGTTTAAACTTATCAAAAATATTGGATATTTCTTAAACCATTAAGAAAGATTTAAATAGTAAAGCATAGTTAAGTTAAGAGAAATCATTCTGATTTTTAAGCTTAAAGCGAAGCTCATCTTAATACTCTAAACACCTTAATGCAATCTTAATGGTTCAAAAAAATTTAAACAAGTTCCATTTAAAATTTAATGGCCTAAAAATCAGAACATAAAAATATTTATCAAAATAAAATCAATAAAAACGAAAGGGATATGAGAAATTACTTAATAGAAGATTTACCACAATATTTTGAAGACTATAAAAAGTCTATCAAAAACCCTAAAAAATTCTGGGATAAGGTAGCGGATCAAAACTTCGTGTGGTACCAAAGATGGAGCAAGGTTGTTAAGTACGATATGAATGAAGCTAAAATCACCTGGTTCAAAAATGCAAAACTCAATATTACCAAAAACTGTATCGACAGACATCTTACCATAAGAGGAGAAAAAACAGCAATTATTTGGGAACCCAACGATCCTAAGGAAGAAGCTCAACACATTTCTTACAATGAATTATACACGCGCGTTAATAAAACAGCCAATGTTTTACGTGATATGGGTATTGAAAAAGGAGACAGAGTCTGCATTTATCTTCCCATGATTCCTGAGCTGGCCGTTACGATGCTTGCCTGTGCAAAACTGGGAGCTGTTCATTCCGTGATCTTTGCCGGATTTTCGGCTTCAGCAGTGGCTTCAAGGGTAAATGACTGCGAGGCAAAAATGGTCATCACCTCAGATGGCAGCTACAGAGGAAATAAGGTTCTTGACCTGAAAAGCATTGTAGATGATGCATTGGAAAAAACGCCGACTGTTGAAAAAGTGCTTGTCGTAAAGAGAACCCACAACGAAATTACCATGAAGGAAGGCAGAGATTACTGGATGTCTGACCTGTATGAAAAGGCATCTCCTGACTTTGTCACCGTCATTATGGATTCTGAAGATCCGCTTTTCATTTTATACACTTCCGGATCTACCGGAAAACCTAAAGGAATGCTTCATACCTGCGCCGGTTATATGGTTTACACAGCCTATACCTTTAAAAATGTCTTTAATTATAAAGAAAATGATATTTATTGGTGTACTGCAGATATCGGCTGGATCACAGGACACTCTTATATCCTTTACGGACCATTATTGAATGGGGCTACCACCGTAATTTTTGAAGGAGTTCCTACCTATCCTGAACCGGATCGCTTCTGGGAAGTGATTGAGAAACATAAAATCACTCAGTTTTACACTGCTCCTACTGCCATCCGTTCTTTAGCCAAAGAAAGTGCAGAATGGGTAGATAAACATGATTTGAGCTCTCTGAAAGTTATCGGATCTGTAGGAGAACCTATCAATGATGAAGCATGGCACTGGTTCAACGATCATGTTGGAAAGAAAAAATGTCCTATCGTAGATACATGGTGGCAGACAGAAACAGGAGGAATCATGATTTCACCACTTCCTTTTGTAACCCCCACAAAACCTACTTATGCTACGCTCCCATTGCCAGGTGTACAGCCCGTTTTAATGGATGATAAACGAAATGAAATTACAGGAAACCAGGTGACCGGAAATCTTTGCATCCGCTTTCCATGGCCGGGAATTGCAAGAACCATCTGGGGCGATCATCAAAGATATAAAGAAACTTATTTCACAGCGTTCCCTGGAAAATATTTTACCGGAGATGGAGCTTTAAGGGATGAAGTAGGCTATTATAGAATTACAGGCCGTGTAGATGATGTAATTATTGTTTCAGGACATAATCTTGGAACCGCACCTATCGAAGACAGCATCAACCAACATCCGGCTGTAGCAGAATCTGCTATTGTAGGTTATCCTCATGATATCAAAGGAAATGCGCTCTATGGTTATGTTATGCTCAAAGAAACCGGAGAAGGACGTGATAAAGAAAATCTGAAAAAAGAGATCAACCAGCTCATTTCAGATCAGATCGGCCCGATTGCCAAGCTGGATAAAATTCAGTTTGTCTCAGGACTTCCAAAAACACGTTCAGGAAAGATTATGCGTAGAATCTTAAGAAAAATTGCAGAAGGTGACTTCAGTAATTTCGGAGATATCAGTACGCTTTTAAATCCTGAAATTGTAGAGGAGATCAAAAACGAAAGAATTTAAATTTAATCAATTTTTTAACCAATAGAAGCCCTGGAAATTATTTTCCAGGGCTTTTTTATTGTTCTCTTTATAATTAAAAAAAATGCGACAAGTTTTGTCGCTCCACGTAGATAATTTTACATCAGAATAAGATGAAATGTAATATAAATAACGGGAATTAAATTATTAATAGTAGGATTTACCTCACACTGCATTAAAGTGATTTTCGCATCTTAAAAAATATTAAATTCGTCACGTTTTAAGAAACTAATTACTAACTCAAAAAACATAGAATGAAAAAATTCTACATCAGTGCATTCACCCTATGCACAATCTTGGGCTTATTCGCTCAGGAAGTGGTGTGGCAGAAAGACATCAAATCCTCTACCCAGGATTTTCTAAGCCAGGTAACCACCACCATCGATCAGCAATATCTGATCACAGGAAGTTCTATACAGTCAGGAAGCGGGAAGCTGGAGGCTGGAAGTAAGCAAAACAACGGTTACGATTTCCATCTGGTAAAACTCAATCAACAAGGACAAGAAGTCTGGGAGAAATATTTCTCAGGAACCAACCATGATTATTTATCCGCAACTGTCACCACTCAGGATGGCGGATTTTTACTGGCCGGAACATCCTATTCAGGAAAAGGATTAGACAAAAAAGAAGATTCCAAAGGAGGTTCAGATATCTGGCTGATCAGAATCAATGAATTTGGCGATGAATTATGGCAGAAAACCTTAGGAAGCACTTCTGATGAAGAAGCCAGAGCGGTGATTCAAACCACAGACTTAGGATTCTTTGTCGCCGGGAATGTACAGGGCTCGTCAAAAGGCTACGGCTCCAAAGATGTCTGGATCACAAAATTGGATAAAAACGGAAAAGAATTGTCCCAATTAATCTTAGGTGGAAAAGGCTTGGATGAAGTTGAAAAAATGATTCCTACGAAAGACGGCGGTGCATTGCTGGGAATTTATTCAAGAAGCACATCTGTTAAAACAAATAATCAGCCATCAACGACTAACACTAATATTCCGTCTGACAGAACGGCAACCCATAACCTACTATCTGCAACCTCAAAGCAAAGCGATAATTTCGGTGAAGGCGATTACTGGATTGTCAAGTTAGACAAAAACGGAAAAGTAGAATGGGAAAAGAACTTTGGAGGAAAAGGTGATGACCACATCAGAACTCTTGCCTTAACTTCAACGGGCTTTATCATTGGTGGAGAATCCAGATCAGAAAGATCAGGCAATAAAACGGTAGGCCTGGAAGAAGGGACAGACCTTTGGTTGATTTCCCTAAATGAAAGAGGGGATGAACAGTGGCAGAAATCCTACAATTTCAAGAACCGAGATATTCTGATGGGAATGAGTGTGATTCAGAGCCAGGATACAAGAACCAAGAATCAAGACTTTACAAAAGGAATATTGTTGGGAGGTTATACCCAAGCTGAAGGAAGAATACAGACTGATGATGAAACGTTCTGGATGCTCTATCTGGATCAGAATGGAAATGAGCAGTGGAGAAAACACGTGAAAGGAGAATCCAGACAAAAAGAAGAAAGACTTTCAGATTTAAAACTGAACAGAGATGGCTCTATTATTTTGGCCGGAACCAGTGCAGAAGAACTGGGCAAAGAAAACTGGAAGATTGTAAAACTGGGTGATAAACAGGTTGATCAACTGATTGAAAAATATGATATCAAGATTTATCCAAACCCCGTATCAGATTATGCTTATGTAGAAATCGGCTTTGATTTCAAGGAAGCTGATATTCTCTTGTATGATATGAGTGGAAGACAGCTTCAGAGTATAAAAACAAAGAACAGAGTAACGAAGATCAATACCCAGGCTTTGGTTCAGGGAGCCTATCTGGTGACGATAAAAACTGATACCAACAAAACGGCGAATGCCAAATTAATTAAGAAATAAAAACCATGAGTAAGAAATTTGTTGTAATTATAATTTTCCTGATTTTCAACTTAGGAAAATCACAAATTGAAAGGAACTATGGGGACACGGCTCAACCTGTTCCATCAGCCTCATCTTTTTCATCCTATGTAAATACTCCGGTCTCTTTATCTACCGGAGTTCCCAATATTGGCATTCCTTTATTATCATTACCAACAGGAAATAAAGATTTTGAGATTGCTACATCACTAAGCTACCATCCCTATAATACAGGTGAAGGTAAGCCTTCCAGTGAAGTAGGACTTGGCTGGTCTTTATTTAAAGGTGGGGCTGTCATTTCAAGGATAATTAATGGTTCTGTAGATGAGTATAACTATGATGCTACGAAATCAAGTTATAAAAAGAATTTATTTGATGATATTTACTACTATGATTTACCTGGTAATTCAGGAAAATTCAAATTTGTCAGAGATACCATTAACAATACTTTTACCTTGAATAATATTTCGGGAAGCAACGTTAAAATAGAATATACCAGAGATTCTAATACAGCAACACTTATTCTTAATTCCTTCAAAATAACTGACAGCAAAGGATTTAAATATATTTTTGAGGATTACAGTGTTGCAAGAGCTGATACAAGTTCTAAAGGTTTTAATTATAAATCTGCATTCTATTTAACAAAGGTTATTGATGAAAATAATATTACGATAGCCACATTCAATTATCAGAAATACAGTAAAAATGTAAGCAGTACGAGTACTATTCTTTTATATCAGAATTGTAAAACAGAAAGTATCTCTACTTCTTACGGCAAAATTACTTTTGAAAATTTTTATGTCGGTATTAGTGATGATGACCCTTACATTATAAGAAGTCTTAGTTTATGGGATAAATCCTCTCATCTTATTACCCAATACAGATTGATTTATGATAGCTTTTACAGTTCCGCTTACCCTGTTAATGTTAATAAAGGGAAAAGAATCTTATCAAATGTTCAGAAACTTGACAGAAGTCAAACGGTAACAGAAGCCAGAGCATTCACTTATGATGATACAGGATCAGAAACCCATTACGGAGCATCTCCAAATCCTAATGAATATGGAAACTTTCTGTGTCCTGATACTACAAAGAACAATCCCCAAACCTACACACTAGGGTTACTCAAAAAAATGACGTTGCCGGAAGGCGGATATGTTGTATATAATTTTGAAGCCAATGAAGTGTATGAGAATAAAAGTACGGTACAACTTAGCACCAATCAGATTGCGGATCCAGCTTTACAATATTTAAACCTAGTTAATATAGTCAGTTACGACACAAATAATAGCAGAAGCTATACGCTTCAGGTTTCAGCGGCACAAAGATTTTTTATCAAATTTTCAATTGTTGAGGGCTATGAAATCATCAATATTCATGGCAATATTATTATTCCTCCCACCTATAAATTGTTAAGATCATCAGGAACTGAAGTCAATGGAGTCGCTAACGGCTGTTCAGAAAATGTGAAATACTATGACTTAACGCCAGGAACATATACCTTTACAATCAGCGGAAACGGGAATGGAAACATTCAAAATTATATAATCAAAAACCTTGCTGCTCCCTATAAAAACACTTCTCAATCAAAAACAGGAGCCCGCATTGCGAATATAAAATATTATGATGCTGATCATACCGTAAAAAAAGCAATGTCCTATCAATATAATTCATTGGATAATAGCGGTTCAAGCGGCAGCATATTTACCGGAGAAGTTTGTAATGAAGAATTAGGAAATCTAAACGAAACAGTATTATATAAAAACGTAAAGGAAATTTACGAAGGAACTGCCGGAAACCTTGGATATACCCAATATTATTTTAAAACTCCCGATGACTATACAAGTAATATAAATTTATATAAGCCTTATTATAACATTACCTCTACTGGCCTTTTGACAAAAAAAGAAATGTATAATCAGCAGAATCAGGTGCTTTCCAGTGAAAGTACAGATTATGTGCTTGATGAGATCAGTGGCGTACAGGAATATATTATCTGTGGGTATTACAAATCTAAAAGTGCATGGTTAAAATCAACTACAACGACATCCAAAACATTTTATGCCAATGGAAGTAGCCTGGAAGATCGTACCGAAACAGTTTTTAATGCTTCCAACTTCCAGCCCGCTTATACAAAAAACACAGCTCCGGATGGAAAAATTACAGAAAAAAGTATAAAATATCCATCAGATCTGTCAAATACCCGCTTAATCAATGCCAATATGCTTTCCGTTCCTCTTCTGTTAGAAACCAAAATAAACGGAAATGTTACCAGCAAAGGAGAAACCAGATATGATTCTGCTGATCATCTGAACCCTTCCTCTGTGGTTACTTATGATTTGAAGAACCTTACTCCTATCACCATGATGACATTTAATAAATATGACAGTAAAGGAAATCTGGTTGAAATTACAGGAAAAAATGGTATTCCTACTACTACCATCTGGGGATATTACCAGACTCAGCCTATTGCACAGATTACAGGAGTCACTTATAATCAGATAGCTAACCTGCCATCCGTTATTGCTGCTATAAATGCATCCAATGCAGATGCAGATAATCCCGCCAATGAGACATCCCTGTTACAAGCTTTGGAAAACCTGCGTAAAGATCCCGCATTACAATCTAAACCAGTTGCAGTTTATACCTATGATCCATTCATTGGGATTACACAATCGGTTTCTGCCAATGGAATCAAACTAACCTATGGGTATGACGCATCGAACAGATTAATAAAAACAACAGATTCAGAGGGAAAAACAATTAAAGAATATCAATATAACTATAAACACTAATACCGATGAAAAGAATTTTAAATATACTCAGTATTTTATGGATATCGGGATATTCGTATGCCCAGACCCTAAATGCTACCACTACTGAAAACTATGTATACACGAAGACCTGTCTGGATGGAGACTGCATTAAAAAGTCGGAAGCTATACAGTATTTTGACGGACTGGGAAAAGTAAAACAAACAGTAGCCATCAAAGCCACTCCATCCGGCAACGATGTCGTTAATCATATAGAATACGATGGATATGGAAGGATCGCAAAAGAGTACCTTCCAATCCCGCAAAACAATACTCAGAACGGGGCAATCTATACCTCTCCCCTGTTGAATGCTCCGGCAATATTCGGACAGGAAAAAATTTATTCTGAAAACCAGTTTGAAAATTCCCCTTTAAGCAGGATTGACAAGATTAAGCCTTTAGGAAATGATTGGACACTCCATCCTATACAAATGGGATATAGTGCAAATATAGCCGGAGAGGTGAAAAAATATACCGCAACCAATTCATGGGCAAATGACGCCACCCTTTCTGAATTGAACGAAAATGGAACCTATGGGGCTAACCAGCTGATGAAGACCTCCACCACAGATAGTGACGGCAATACGACCACTGAATTTAAAAACACGGATGGACAAACTATTTTAATCCGTAAAAATGATGGAACCCAGAATGTAGATACCTACTACGTTTACAATGACTTTGGAATGCAGGTTTTTGTCATTACCCCATTAGCCGCAAAAACTACGGTAGATCTGAATGCGTTAAATACCCTCTGCTATCAGTACCGTTATGACAGCTTAGGAAGACTGGTCGAAAAAAAGCTGCCGGGAAAAGATTGGGAATATATGGTGTATGATAAAGCAGACAGAATGATTCTTTCCCGTGATACCAATATAAAGCAGAACAATCAATGGCTGATGACCAAATATGATGAATTGGGAAGACCAGTTTATACGGGTTTTTTAACCGGAGGAGACAGAGCTACAAGGCAAAACGACCTGAAAAACCTTATTATCACAGAGAAAAGAAGTACAACCGGTTTTTCCAGAAGCGGGACTACCGTTTATTACACTGAGAATTATTTCAGCGGCGAAACACCGGTAATTTTAAGTGTCAATTACTATGATACTTATCCACAAGGCTCTCCAACAAAGCCTGCTCTTATTTTTGGACAGGAAGTTACAGGAGATAATATGAGTAATTCCCAGAATACCAAAAACCTTTCTACAGCATCCTATATAAAGAATATTAATGATGATAACTGGACCTATAACTGGAACTGGTATGATGCTAAATCCAGGGTAATAGGAAGCCATACAATCAATCATTTGGGAGGATATACGAAAACAGAAATAAAACTGGATTTTGCAGGCACTACAATTCAAAGTAAAGTCTACCACAAAAGACTGCAAAGTGACCCGGAACGAGTGATCAGTCAGTTTTTTGAATATGATAATCAAAATAGGCTGTTGGTACACAAACACCAGATTGATAATAATACTGTCGAAATTCTGTCTCAAAACGAGTATAATGAATTATCCCAACTGAAAAGAAAAAAAGTAGGAGGAACAGCACCTGCTGCCCCTCTGCAAAGCATAGACTATACCTACAACATCAGAGGTTCCCTTATTAAGATCAATGATCCTGTTAATCTGAATGGAAAACTTTTCGGATACGGAATTAAATATACCAATCCGGAATACAGCAATGTAGGCCCGGGAAAATACAATGGGAATATTGCTGAAATTGACTGGCAGAATGCTTCTGAAAATATTCAGAAAAGATATACTTATACCTACGACGGACTGAACAGACTGAAGGATGCCGTTTATTCTGAACCTGCTTCTACCGCACCGTTTAATAATTATTATAATGAATATCTGACTTATGATCTGAACGGAAATATTAAAACTTTAAAAAGAAATGCCTTCCCGGTCACAGGAACTACTGCCACACAGGTAGATGATCTGACCTACGATTATAGCGGAAATCGCCTGACTAAAGTGACGGAGAATGCACTGAATGATGCGGGATATGAAGGAGGGAATAATTCCATTACCTATGACCTGAATGGGAATATGAAAGATATGCTGGACAAAGGAATACAGTCTATCAGTTATAATTTTCTGAACCTACCCGATACTTTTGATATTGTACAGAATGCATTTGGCAATCCTATTAATAATACGCTTACCTATTTGTATCGTGCTGATGGAACTAAATTCAGAAAAATCTATACCACTAAAACAACAGGAAGGGCAGCAAGAACTACCATCCAAACGACAGATTATCTGGATGGGTTTCAATATACTATTGAAGAAGGAAGTACCTGTCTAACATGTAGAACCACTAATGCTTATGAACAGCAGGCCTACAAAGGGATTTCTGAGCTTGGAAAAGTAATCGCACCACAATGGAAACCTGATTTTGTAGTGACAGCAGAAGGCTATTACAGTTTCACAGAAAACCGTTATATTTACCAGTATAAAGACCATCTTGGAAATACCAGGGTAAGTTTTGCAAAAGACAGCGAAGGCGCTCCTGAAATTATTGATACCAACAACTATTATCCTTTTGGATTAAACCATATCGGAAATACATTTTCTCCATTTGGAAGTTTCTACAGTTACAAGTACAATGGAAAAGAACTTCAGGAAAGCGGAATGTATGACTACGGAGCCAGAATGTATATGCCGGATCTTGGAAGATGGGGCGTAACAGATCCTTTAGCAGAAGCATTCAGACGATTTAGCCCTTATCATTATGCAGCAGATAATCCTGTAATGTTTGTAGACCCGGATGGAATGAGAAGTGTGCCTTATGATGGAGGGGTTATCAATCATGTTCCTGAGGGGTCATTTTGGTTTGCCGGAATGAATGGAAGTTTTATTTCCACTCCTGAATTTAAACAAGGGAGTCGTACCGGTGGTGGAAGTCGTAAAGGTGAAAATGATAATGCAAAAGGAACTAAACCTAATCTTTTTAGTAGGATAGGTAGTTTCTTCGGAAAATTATTTGGGGGAAGTAAGAACAAAAACAAAGTAGAAGTTGGCCCCGCCGAAGAAATTTCTGAAGAACAGTTTTCAAAGGAGATTAGTGCATGGCAAATTGTTAGTGCTTTGTTGTTTAACAGCACAGACCCTTATTCTGCGATTGGAAATAGTGGCGTAGGACCTTATGCCGAGGAAAGAGAAAATGTAGGTATGGCTGCTATGATCTTTATTAATCCCGAGGCTGCTGCTGAGGGGTTAGAAAGAAAAGCTCTTTCAAGATCTGCAATGGTCACGATTAGGGGTGGTGCCACGAATGTCAGGATTGATCCACAAAACCTACCAAAAAATGTAACAGAAGATATGATCGAAATTTTGGCGGGAAGAGGAAACCCAATAATAAGAAATGGGGCACAGGAAACAGTAAGACATAATGCTAAATGGGTTGGAGCTTTAGAATGGAAAATAAAAGATGTTCCTGGAACTAGTGGATTAAACAGCTGTAGAATTGTTCAACATCCAGATGGTAGATGGGGATTAGTTATTGATCACAACTATACAAAAATTATACAAATACCGACAAGTACAGCAGTAAAATGGAAATAAAATTTTTATTAAAGGAAAAGATATTATTGAAAACTAAATATATAAAGCTCATTAATAAAAAAGATTTTGACAAAATAATGATCAATAAACAAGATATTAAACATATCAATCTACAGTTTGGAGAAATTTATAAGCAAGATATAATAATTAGAGTTTCTTTTAGAACTTTTACCAATGACTATATTTTTAATATTTCAGATATATTCAATAACAATAGAACAATTACTCTAATAGGAAGTCTTAATGATCCCCTAGGCATATATAATCAGGGGTATATAGATAATTTTAAACTGATTACTGATAAAAAGGGTAAAATAGACTGGTATGAATTAAATAATAAACAAAAGTATTATTATTTAAGAGGATTGGCATTACTAAGTGGAGTTAAGGAAGCTATTGACAATACTAATTCTATCATCATAATTGATTTATCAAAAGTGAAAACAGATCTAGATGTATATTATGAAGTTGGAAAGGCTTTTTTTAATTCATATGGTTATTTTGGAACCGAAATAAATTCATTTATAGATTGTTTATGTAATATTGATGAATCAATGAAGAAAAGAGAGAAAATGCCAATTTTAAAAATAAAAGGATATTCAAACTTTAAAAAGTATTTTTATAATAATAATTTCTATCATGATTTTTATAAAGAATTATCCACGAGCAATTTTGAAATAATAAATTCCAAATAATCTTTTAAAATACTAGAAAATTTAGACTTAGAATCACCCAGCTAACAAAAGTGCAACTATTGGTGTTCTCTCTGTAGGAGCTGCTACATTTGAAGGTTTTGCTCCTCCGGTAGAATTTGGTCCAACTGTAGCAAGATTGGCGGGTTATGCAAGATTAAGTTTATGGAGTTTACCTTTAATACTTAATGGAGATAGTGGGTTTTCTGCTAATTCTAAACCGATTACAGGTGCTATTGATATTCCTGTTACTACAACAGTTGATGAATCAGACCCAGAAGAAACAATTACTTTATATAGAGGGGTTTCATCAAAAATATTTCATAATGATAACAGCCAATATATAAATGCACATTTTGGAATTGCTATTCCGAAAGGATATTATCAAGTAAGTTCACTTGAAGGGCCTCATAGTGATATGTTTGATCATGCGTCAGGAAATAACCTTAGTATTTGGACAAGCTGGACTACTAGTAAGGAAACTGCTAGAGATTTTGCTACAGGAATAGCTTTTGGAAAAGCAGTACCAGGAATTATAATGTCAAAAAGTTTTAAGATTGGTGTAGCAAATCCTAATCCCCACACTTTAGGTGAAAGCGAATGGCTTGTTCCTGGAGTAGTTTATGGTGCAAAAGTAGAATATGTTCTCCCTAGATCTGGACAATAAATAGATTTAATTTAATAATTTACTATAAAAATGAAAGAATTGATAAAACATAAAATAAAAGAATATGATCCTCAATTAAATGAATTTGAAATTTCATATTCAAATCATGATTTAATTCTTGATGATTTAGTTTCCTTGTATAAGGGAAGAAATAAGATGGCTAAAAGTGAAAGTATAAAAGAATTAACATCTAATATTTTAAATAACTTTCTTTTAATTAAAAATGAATCTATTGAATATGTAAAATTTGTTGTTGTAAGATATGATATTACGAGTAGGCTATTTGTTTTTGCAGCAGATTATTCAAAGGTTTTTTTTGATTTTACATTTCCAACTGAAAATAATTTAGAATCTAATTAAAGAATATAAATAAGGGAAATATTCCAAACATATTAGTGAAAATTAGAGTATTGGTTTTCAATACTCTAATTTAAAAAAACAGCACAAGTGCTCCTGAAATTATTGATACCAACAACTACTACCCTTTTGGGCTTAACCATATCTCGAACTCGTTCATCAATTCAGGTTTCGGAAGCTTTTACAGCTATAAATACAATGGAAAAGAACTCCAGGAAAGCGGAATGTATGACTACGGAGCCAGAACGTATATGCCGGATCTTGGAAGATGGGGCGTAACAGATCCCTTTGCAGAAGCATTCAGACGATTTAGCCCTTATCATTATGCAGCAGATAATCCTGTAATGTTTATTGATCCGGATGGAATGAGAAGTGTGCCTTATGAAGGAGGACCTAGTACTAATGTTTCTGAAGGTTCATGGTGGTTTGCCGGGGTAAATGGGAATTTCACTCCCGAATATGTAGAAAAAGGTGGACTTGGGAAACGAAATGGTGGTGGGGCAACTCCGAAGACATTTGGAGAAACACAAGCTTATAGAGATATAATGGTTTATCTCGCCGGGCCTCGTACTGAATATTTCAAAGGAATTAATTTTGCAGAATTCAGTTCTGATGAAGGAGGACCTGGGGATAAAGAAAAAAGTCAACAAAAAGTAACACTTTCTGGGAAAAGTAAAAATTTTACTGGGAAATTTTCAATATCATATGATTATGAAGTAAAAGATGGTAAAACTATAGTTTCTGATATTAAAATGCATACAAATCTTAATGATAAATGGAGTCCGCTTGATTCGTGGAGTGAGAATGTAAATGGGAGTATGGAAGAAGAACCTATTTATACAGTAAGAGGAAATTATATATTTTTCGAAACTTATGGAACTTTGAAATTGTTAGACTTTTCATTTTCTAAAAACGGAGTTTCAGGAGGGTTTTCAATTTTTGAGTTCCCTTATAAATTTACGGGATATGTTAATGTAAATGATCCAAGTAATTCAAATGTACACATTAAAGCAATTAAACCTTAAAATATGAGATTATTAATAAGTTCTATAATTACTTTCATAGTAATTTATCTTATGACATTTTTTGTCATTAATGTAGTATTTAATTTAGACAATACCAATTTAGTGTCACTTGTTTCTATTATATTATTTAGTATAGTATATATTTACTATAGGTTTTTTCTCAAAAAAACTAACCAAGAATAATATAAATAAGTAAATATATAATATGTCCTAATAGTAAATTAGAGTATTGATAATCAATACTCTAATTTCAAAATATGAATAGAAATTTAAAATAATAGTACGTATAACTAGAACAAAAGTTTACATTGTATTGATGAATATGTATTGGAAATTATGATTATAAAAATACTCTGCAAGGTAAAAGGTTGAGTATATTTTACCTAAATATAAATCTCAAAATATGTTAACTGAAGAAAAAATTTTTAATTTAATTAAAGAGAAAAGGAGATTTTTAGAAACTTTTGAAAATTATAAAATTAAGATAAGCGATAGTAATCATTTTGAAAGAGAAAATCTAATTGGAGTATATAAAATAAGACAATATACTGCTATTCGAACAGGAAATAATAATTTGTCTGATGAAATAGGCACTCTAATCTTAAACTTAGAAAATTATCCTGGAAATAAATTAAGATTCGTAACCTTGCTAGGAGAAAAATATTATGGAATTTTCTATTTGACTGAAGATTTTAATAAAGTTATTGGATATCTAGATAGAGAAATTGATACTAACGAATTTGATTTAATGAAGCAAGGATAGTATTATAAACATTGAAGATCATACAAAAATATTCATATGTATGAATAAAAATAGAATATCCAACCTCAGTCAACATTATTCAATTGTTAAAATTAAACACCTGTTCAATAATTATTCTTAAATATTGCTCCACTCTATTGAAAACAGAATATTAATTAACAAATTTTATTGGCTTAAACGCAATGATAATCAGAAAATTATTACTAACTTTAATGAGAACTTTAAAACCAATTAACTATGTCACATATATTAGCTGGAGTATTTGGTCATCACAGCGACTACAAAAAACTGGAAAGTGATCTGGAAAATTCAGGATTCGGAACTTCAGATTACATCGTATACCTTAATGATGGTTCCGGTAATTCCCAATATTTGGCAAGTGTTACCGTTAATGATCTTAATCAGATTGACCTTGCACGAAATGTATTTGTTCAGAATGCAGCATTGAAATCCTATTTATTTGAAAACATGAAGATCCATGAAACCAATTACGATACCATTAAAAAGTATATTGATGCAAGAAACAGAGCAGAAATCCACAGCAGCCCTGATATTAAAATCAAAACATCAAGCGATGGTATGAATTCTGAAGTGAAATTCTAATCGATATAAAATCTAATAGCCGAAGATCCGCAGTGTATGCTGCGGATCTTTTATCTTTGAAAAAACTAAAAAATTTCGTATTTTCGTCTTATTATAGGCATGTGCACAAATGAGCTACGATTTAGAACAAGAGAATAAAGAGATCCTTGCAAGATATAAGGACCTGATTTCTAATACATACAGAACATTGGATGAGGAAAACAATAAACTCATCCGAAAGGCATTCGATATCGCGCTGGATGCCCACAAGGATCAAAGGAGAAAATCCGGAGAACCTTACATCTACCACCCTATTGCTGTTGCTAAAATTGTAGCAACAGAGATTGGTCTGGGGGCAACTTCTATTGCCTGTGCCCTTTTGCATGATGTGATTGAAGATTCTGATTATACCTACGAAGACCTGAAAAAAATCTTCGGAGAAAAGATTGCCAATATCGTGAATGGACTGACCAAAATCTCCATCATGAACCACCAGAATATTTCTGTGCAGTCTGAAAATTACAGAAAACTGTTATTGACATTATCTGAGGATTTCAGAGTAATTCTGATTAAAATTGCTGACCGTCTTCATAATATGAGGACTCTGGAAAGCATGGCACCGGATAAGCAGAAAAAAATTGCTTCAGAAACAGTTTATATCTATGCTCCGATGGCTCACCGTCTGGGATTGTATAACATCAAATCTGAGCTGGAAGATCTTTCCTTAAAATACAACAGCCCCGAAGTATACAACGAGATCACGGAAAAATTGGAATTGGCCAAGGAAAGTCGTGAAAGATATATCGAAGAATTTAAAAAAGAAGTTTCAGAAAGGCTTAATGAAGAAGGCTTAAACTTTAAAATCAAAGGCCGTGCAAAAGCCATCTCTTCCATTTACAGAAAAATGCTGAAGCAGGGAGTTTCCTTTGAAGAGGTTTTTGACAACTATGCCATCAGGATTATTTATAAATCAGATGCAAAAAATGAAAAATTCCTCGCCTGGAAAATCTACTCTATCGTTACGGATGTTTACCACAGTAACCCTTCAAGAATGCGTGACTGGATTACTCAGCCCCGTTCTACAGGATATGAAAGTTTACATTTAACGGTTTTAGGTCCGGATAGAAAATGGATTGAAGTACAGATCCGTTCCGAAAGAATGGACGAAATTGCCGAAAAAGGAGTTGCCGCTCACTATAAATACAAAGAAGGTTACAAACAGAGTTCTGATGACAGAAATTTTGAAAAGTGGGTAACCGAGATCCGTGAAGTACTGGAACAGCAGCAGAACCTTTCTACTTCGGAACTTTTGGATAATATTAAACTGAACTTATATTCCAAAGAAGTATTTGTCTTTACGCCGAAAGGAGAAATTAAAATTCTGCCAACCAATGCTACGGCTCTGGATTTCGCATTCTCTGTTCACTCCGATCTGGGAATGAAATGTTTAGGAGCAAAAATCAACGGAAAACTGGTTCCTATTTCCTACATCCTTCAAAATGGAGATCAGGTAGATATTCTTTCTTCACAGAATCAGAAACCCAAATCTGACTGGCTGGAATTCGTAGTGACTTCAAAAGCCAAATCAAAGATTAAAAGTTATCTGAACTCTCAGAAAAACCAGTTGGTAGAAGAAGGAAAAGAAATCCTGCAAAGAAAACTTCGTCATGCAAAAATCAATTTCAATGATGACGAAATTAATAAACTTCAGAAATTCTTTAATTTAAAATCATCTCAGGAGCTCTTCCTTAAATTCCAAAGCAATGAACTGGATGTAAGCAGCCTGAGAAAATATATAGAAAGTAAAAACGTATTCAATAACTTACTTTCAAGATTTAGAAAATCACCTTCAAAAAACCAGCATTTTGAGGATCCGAAAGAGGAAAACCTTGACATGATTGTCTTTGGAAAGGACGAAGAAAAGCTTAACTACACCTATGCAAAATGCTGTACCGTGATTCCCGGAGATAAAATCTTCGGATTCATTACCATTTCAGATGGAATCAAGGTGCATAGTGACAGCTGTCCGAATGCCATCAATCTGAGAGCACAGTATGATTACCGTGTCATCCCTGCCAAATGGGTGAATGCGGAAAGCTTCAAAAACAGAGTGAAAATTGAAATTGAAGGACTTGACAGAATGGGAATGATCAATGATATTACAACGGTCATCAGTGGAAGTATGGGAATGGATATGAAAAGCATGTCTATTGAATCCAACAATGGTGTTTTCACAGGAAATATCAACCTCGAAGTCAAAAATAAAGGTCAGTTAGAAGAGACCTTTAAAAAACTTAAAAATATTAATGGTGTTTCCAGAGTGAGACGAGTACAATCATAGACATGAATTTATCTCTTTATTTTAAAAAATTTTTCAACAACAGCCAGTCCTCAGGAATTATTCTTATTTTCTGTGTATTGATTTCATTGCTTATTGCCAATTCGTCCGCTGCAGAAAACTTTCAGCATTTTTTAGACCAGGAAGTGGGCACCCATCTTTTTGGATTGGAATATCCTGTCAGTATCTGGATCAATGACGGACTGATGGCCGTATTTTTTCTTTTGGTAGGGCTTGAAATAAAACGTGAACTTGTTGAAGGTGAACTTTCATCCTTTAAAAATGCCTCTCTCCCAATTTTTGCTGCCGTAGGGGGAATGCTGATTCCCGCTGTAATCTACAGCATTTTCAATACAGGAACGGAATACAGCAATGGCTGGGGAATTCCTATGGCTACAGATATTGCCTTTTCTCTGGCGATCATTTCAATGCTGGGGAAAAAGATTCCTAACTCTATCAAGATATTTTTAGCTGCATTAGCTATTGTAGATGATCTGGGAGCTATTCTGGTGATTGCCGTATTCTATACAGACCAGATTCACTGGACCTACCTTCTCTTATCTTTTGGGGTAACAGCTCTGCTTTTTATTTTAAACTTCTTAAAAGTAACCAAAACTATATTTTATATCATTCCGGGACTGTTTTTATGGTATTTCCTTCATCATTCCGGAATCCACGCTACGATAGCAGGTGTTTTACTTGCATTTTCCATTCCTACCAATGCTTCTAATGTAGAAATTTCACCATTGGAAAAACTGGAACATCAGCTTCATATTCCGGTAAGTTTTCTGATTATGCCGATATTTGCTTTAACGAATACCAATATCACTTTTTCCAGTGAAATGGTAGCAGGAGCAACAAGTACATTAGGATTGGGAATTATCTGTGGATTGGTATTGGGTAAGCTGATTGGAATCAATTTATTCTCATGGATTGCCATCAAATTAAAGCTGAGTTCACTTCCGCAAAACAGTAACTGGCTTCAAATGATTGGAGTGGGCTTATTGGCCGGAATCGGGTTTACCATGTCCATATTTATTGCCCTCCTTTCCTTTAAAGGGGAAATCCCTATTCAGGATGAAGCGAAATTTGCCATTTTAATTGCTTCTTTTATTGCTGCAATTGCAGGATTTACCATTCTAAGTGTAAGCTCTAAAGAAAACCCTGAACTGGAAGAGAATTAATCTTTCTTCTGGTTCTCCAGCTTTCTTTTATGTTCCTCATCACCCTCAAAATCAGGTTCAGCAATCTGGGCATGATATCCTGAGGCTTCTTTCTGGATCTCATCAGACAGCAGCTTTTCTATTCTGAGTTTTCTGATCGCCATATTCAGTTCGTTTCCGAATAAGAGGAGATATACGTTTACATTCACCCAAACCATCAGCAGAATCATACTTCCTATGGATCCGTACAGAACGTTATATCGTGCAATATCCTTTACATAAATGGCAAAAATATAAGTGGTAACCACAAACAGAACAGTTGTTAAAATAGCGCCGGGAACCGCTTGTCGGAATCTGGTAATTTTCACAGTACCCAGCCAGTAAAATAACGTTAAAAGTATAAAGTAAAAAAGCGGAAAAGAAACGAATCCAATAATGCTGGAAAGGTTATCTACAAGCCAGGAAACATCATAAGCCGGGGTAAAAAGCTTCATTACAACCTCTACATAATATACTCCAAAAAGCGCTAAAAAAACAATGGTGATAAAGCCTATCGTAATAAAGAATGAGAGAATAAATTCCTTTACATCACTCAGTTTCTCATCGGAATTCTCATTGAAACCATTAATGAGAGAAAAGGTACCATTGGTGGCAAAGACAAGTGCAAGAACGATTGTCAGATTACTGATCCCTTTCATATTCGGGATAATATTATTCTCTATATACCCTCTTACATCACCTTCCATATTCGAAGGAAAAACATTATGCATCAGCACATCAAAAATATAGAACTGCAGTTTATCATAATGTGGCATATAAGGTAAAACGGAAAGTAAAAACAGAATAAACGGAAACAAACTGATGGTAAAGCTCCAGGAAATTGCCGCCGCTTTTCGTCCTATTTTTCCTTTGAAAATCCCGGAGATATAAATCTGAAACATCTGCCAAAGCGATATTCCCAAAACAGGAATATGGATGCTGTCAAAAAACTCTTGAATCTTCAAAATAAATTTAGGAACCTTTACACTCATCGATCTGTTTGTCTTTATACAAATGTAGGGGAATTAAATTAAATAGGGAAAAGATAGGTGGCAGATGTTAGGTAGCAGGTGGCAGGTTTTAGGGATTAGGGGGGTGAGTTTGAGAGTTTGAGAGTCGGAGGGCTTTAAATTTTAAGGTTTAAAGTTCAAGGTTCAAGGTAACCCGCAACTAATATAACTTGCAACTTGAATCCCGAAACTCACAACCAAACAACTAGCAACAAAATATACTCGCAACCAAAAAACCAGCAACAAATTAACTGCGAAACCCTATCTTTACGGTCTGAAACTTCTTACAATGCGAATCAGTTTACTTTGTATCGGCAAAACAGACGATAAGGAAATTACCTCTTTAATCAATTATTATCTCAACCGTTTACCCAAGCACTGGAATTTTGAGATTACTGAAATTCCGGATGTTAAAAATGCCAAAAACCTATCTCCAGACCTTCTTAAAAAAGAAGAAGCTAAGCTATTTTTAAATCATATTGATAAAAACGATCTGGTGGTCATTCTTGATGAAAAAGGAAAACAGTTTACCAGCCGTGAATTCTCACAGAAAATTGATACCTGGATGAATTCTTCTGTAAAGAAAGTACATATTCTGATTGGAGGAGCTTATGGATTTTCTGAAGAAATCTACAGCAGAGCGAATGAAAAAATGTCTTTATCCAAAATGACTTTTACCCACCAGATGATCCGTCTGTTTATCGTAGAGCAACTTTACCGTGCTGATCAGATACTACAGGGAAAACCTTATCATAACGATTAAAGAAAGAAGCTCTCAAGAATGTCATTCTGACGAAGGAAGAATCTCATTGATAACCAAAAGGATGAGATTCTTCACTACATTTCATTTCGTTCAGAATAACAAAAGCCAAATAATTTGACTTTTGAGCCAACTTATCTCTATTTCAAACTGATTTGTCTCTTTGCTTCTCCTACGACGAATGCCACGGAGTTCGCAATATTAAAACTCCTGATAAGTTTCGACATAGGAATTGTTAAATGGTTTTCAAAACGGTCCAGAACCTCTTTGCTTAAACCTACACTTTCCTTTCCGAAAACCAGCCAGTCTCCATCCTGAAAATCAGTTTCCAGATATGACTTTTCAGCATGTGAGCTCATTAGAAAAACGCGTGACTGATCAGGAATCGTTTTAACCCATTCATCAACATCCGCATATTCAGAAACATCGAGGTGTACCCAATAATCTAATCCCGAACGCTTCAGATTTTTATCATTAATTACAAATCCAAACGGATGAATCAGGTGTAATCTGCTTTCGGTTCCTACACACAGCCTTCCGATATTTCCTGTATTATTAGGTATTTCAGGTTCTACAAGAACAATATTCAACATCTCTCTATCTCTTTATTCGTTTTTTAAACTGTTAGGTAAGGATTTATTTAAATGATGGGGTGCTATTATTTATTTCTTGATACATTTAGCGTAAACATCCGTCAATACCGCTTTTTCATACCCAAGAGTTACTGCTTTATCGAAATTTTCGCAGGCTTCCTTAAGTTTGGAAGTATCCATCAGAATCATGGCTTTGCTCACATAAGACTGAGCAAATTTAGGATCTATAGAGATCGCTTTGTTGGCATCTGCAAGAGCTTCCTTATATTTTTTCATTTTAAAATAAACATCTGCCCTCCCGTTATAAAGCAATGATTCCGGTTTTTCGGCAAGAAGTTTATTATAATCTTTTAAAGCGCCATCCAGATCGCCATTATTTTTTTTCAGATTGGCCAATCCTGTTTTTGCAAAAAGATTATCAGGAGCAAAGGTCAGAATCTGATTAAGGTCTTTGATAGCAAGATCTTTTTTTCCCTGACTGTCATAAATTTTGGAACGCGTAAGATATAAATCCGGAGTTTCAGCATTCACCTGAAGTCCCTTTTCTATATACTCCAATGCTTTTATTTTATTTCCTTTCTGACTGTAAAGTGATGAGAGATTTGCATATACGGAAACCGACATAGGATTTGCTTTCAGTGCAGATTCGTAGGATTTAAAAGCCTGGGTCGTTTTTCCAAGTCTTCTCTGGGCTGTACCAAGGTAGTCGTAATATTCCGATTGAAATTTTTGAATCTGTTCTTTCTCTGCCAGTTTTAAATACTGCTCTTCAGCACATTTATAGTCGGCTTTGTTAAAACATTCTTCAGCCAGTTTTTTATCCTGGGCATAAGAACTAATAAAGAAACAGAGGGAAGTTACTGCTAATAAAGTTTTTTTCATGAAGTTATAGTTTGTTTGTTGATGACTTTTTTGGCGAGTGCACCAAATATCACTCCCAATAAAGATCCAACAAACGCCCCCACCAAAATATCTATCGGGAAATGCACTCCTAAATATATACGGCTGTAGGAAACTACTATAGCCCACACAAATATAGCATATGGAAACCATTTAAGTTTATTTTTTAATAAAATACTTAAAAAGGAAGCCAAAAAGAATGTATTGGAAGCATGAGCAGAATAAAAGCCAAACTGTCCGCCACATTTCACGATTCTCATGTGATGTTCCAGCGTAGGATCATGACAGGGTCTCAGCCTTGCCACACCATACTTGAAAACGCTGGCCAACTGGTCAGAAACCGTTGCCCCAATAGCCAAAAATATAAGGATAAAAACTAAAGATCTTAGTTTATGATTTTTGTATAAAAAATAAAGAAATATAATGTATAGAGGCACCCAGATCCAGGTACTTGAAATCAACATCCAAAACTGATCGAAGGATGAATCTCCTAGATTATTAAGGTAAAGAAATACCTTCTTATCTTCCTGAATAATTTCCTCCATAGATTATCTGCTTACAGGTCCTTCATAAGTCTCATCATCTGCCGGCTTCGGTTTTGGAGGCTCATTAGAAGCTACAGAAGTAGGTTCTGTCAGAATATCTTTCTTGATATCATTCATCGGGTTGAAATCCTTTGCAGCATCTTTTACCTTTTCAATCTCACGTTTGATTTCAGAAACAGGATTATCTGTTTCCTTCATGATTTCTGTTTTAATATCTTCCACTGCTCCACGCATTTTTCTAACGCCTGCACCTAGGTCACGCGCAATCTGAGGCAGTTTATCCGGACCGAATAATACAACGATTGCAATGGCAATGAGTGCCATTTCTCCAATGCTTAATTCCATGGCGTAAAATTACAAAAGATTATTGCATTTATGGACTGTAAACTAAAAATTTAAACAAATTTTAAGATTTTATAAAGTTCTAGCGGTTCGGGTTACGAGGTTTATTTTGTTGCGAGTTGTTTGGTGGCGAGTTTTTGATGTTGGTACGAGTTTCAAATTTATTTTGTTACGAGGTAAGAGTTGCCTGATTGAGCGTTATTTTGTTGCTGGTTGTTTTTGCTGCTCGTTAGCTCAAAACCTTAAACTCTCTAGTCCCTATAACCTGCTGCCTAATATCTGCCACCTCCTACCTACTAATTAACAAATATTTAATTCAAAACAATGAGAATTACGCAACAATTATGTATATTTATAACACACAACCAAATAGATATTAATTATGAAAAAACTAGTGACTACCTTTAAAGTTTTCGCCGTGTTATCGGTATTGGCATTCAACAGCTGCCAGAATGAAAACAACGAAATGAGCCAGCAGGAAATAGTTCAGGCTAAGGTAACGGTAAATGACCTGAAAAAAGAGATCACTTCTCTTCCTTCACAGACTGTTCCTGAAGCGGTACAAATTCAATTGGATGAATCCGGCAAAAATCTTGAATTGTATTTAAAAAATGATTTACAGATTGTTGGGGTAACTGTCCTTGGAAAAATTTCAGGCCAGAAAGGTATTGAACTTTCCAAAAGCCTTATTACAGATAAAGATCAGTTCATTGCATCCGGAAACATACTGGAACCATCCTCTGTAAAAATCGGGAAAATTGGAGATTTATATAGCGGCGATGATCTGACAACTGCCCAACAGGGATTAAAAGAGGCTGTCACTGAAGAAGTAAAACCAGGCATCAATGTGATGGAAGTAACATGGAACAGCAAAAGCGGGAAATTTACCACATTATGTTTCTATGGTGATTCGGGAATTATCTGGGATAATCTCTTTGGAGGTCTTGTTATGATGGATACTCGTGGAAATTCCGAAGCATCTGACGAAGCTTCTAAGGTAGCATCTAAATGGTATAAGCAGTGGTGGACTGCTAACTGGCTATGGGGCTCTAAGAGAGGTGAAGCAGGATATCAGATTACCATTTATTATTCAGGATCTACAGTTTCCAATGCAGATGTAAGTGACTGGGGATATATCAGTTTAGGAAAAGCAAAAAGCGAAAGTAAGATTACCAAAAAAACAGGTGCTTACGGGCAATGTCGTTATGCATTAGGACTTTGTACGCCTACGGGCTCTTTAAGCTTTAATTCTACTAATTTTTCTGTTTCATTCTCTGGATTAGGCAGTAATATTGTAAGTAACGGGACAAAATCCCTTTATCCATAATTTTTCATAAAAATCAGATTTCAACAGAAACGGGAAGCTCGCTGAGTTTCCCGTTTTATTTTATACAAAGGCTGTATCACATCCTGCTAAGCTCCTGCTTTTGATTTTAAAGCCTCTATTGCATTTTCTTTTAGTCCAAAAGTATTAGTCAGTATTTCATACAACTGCATATCATTTTCTATCGATATGGATTCTTTTTCACCATGATCAGAACGGATGTTCAACACATGGTCTGTATATGTATAGCGGACATTCTCATCTACTTTTGAAAGGATCAGTTTGTTCTTAAAATGAGAATCCGGATGAGTAGATAAATACCAGTTAGAGATCTCAAGATCAATGGGCTCTACATGCTCAAGAATGAAGCGATATACCGGAAACCATTGTTCTTTTAACATCCAGAGGGTGTAGGTTTCTTCTTGATGGGAAACTTTAAATATTCCATTGGGAGTTTTCTGCTGTTTTTCTTCATTTAAAAGAATCGGTGCCGTAAGTGTAGCCGTTCCAAATCCGCAATCTATGATATACTTTTCTCCTTCAAAATCAACAATAAGTAACAAATGGGTTTGCGCAGCAACACTGTCTTCCTGTCTGCCCCATACCACCCTTCCCAACTGAAGCTTTACGTTGAATCCTAAATATTTTAAAACTTCACTTAAAAGCAGATTTTGTTCGTAGCAATATCCACCGCGAGATTCTATAACCAGTTTTTTGAAAATATCATCTAAATTCAGAGAAGGAACCTTTCCTGTATAAGAATCAATATTCTCAAAAGGAATATACTTAGGATGAAGCTGATGTATTTTTTTCAACACCTCCATATTCAACTCCGGAATTCCGGTAAAATGAATCCGTTCAAAATATTTTTCCAGGTCTACTATATTCATAATTTGTTTTTTTGTTTCAAAAGTGAGCAAAACTGTTTCTGTAAAATTATTGAATAGATTAACCCAAAGCAGTAGACATGTTCAGAATAGAGCAAATCTATTGTTAATGAAAATCTTTTTTCGATGCTAAATCAACTCCATCTTTCCTTTTTTTCTGAAAAGCAGAATACGTAATCACTACACTGGCAGCCATTAAAATAAATGCTAAAAAGAAAGGTGCTCCGGAAAACTTGAATGGTGCTTCATCGTGGGTAAAATAGTAAAACAGATTCGTCATCATCGGAGGCCCGATAATAGAGGTAGCACTCATCAAACTTGTCAATGCTCCCTGAAGCTCTCCCTGTTCATTGGAAGGAACACTTTTTGTGATAACAGACTGTAAAGCAGGTCCGCAGATTCCTCCTAAACAATAAGGCACCAAAAACACAAACATCATCCAGCCTTCTGATGCAAAAGCAAACAACAACATTCCTACCGCATAGAAAGCCAATCCGTAATAAATACTTTTCTGTTCCCCCAGTCTTGGTGTTGTCCACCGGATAAGACCACCTTGTACAAGGCCTACCAATAATCCTACAACTCCTAATGAGATTCCCACCATTCTTTCCGTCCAGCCGAACTTATACATCGTAAAGAAACTCCAGTTACTTTGTACAGCATGACCTGCAATATAAATTAATATTAATGAAACGATCATTCCGGAAATTTCAGGGTGCTTCCCTAAAAACTTAAATGAACCTATAGGATTGGCTCGCTTCCAGTCAAATTCTCTTCTTTTATCTTTATCCAAACTTTCAGGAAGGATGAAATACCCATAAAGGAAATTAAGCAAACACAGACCTGCTGCAGCATAGAAAGGAACTCTGGCACCATAATGTCCAAGAACTCCACCCAGAACAGGTCCTATAATAAATCCAAGTCCAAAAGCTGCCCCTATCAGTCCAAAATTCTTGGCTCTGTCTTCATCAGTGGAAATATCTGCGATATAGGCACTGGCCGTTGTGACACTAGCGCCCGTAATTCCGGCAATAACCCTTCCTAAAAACAGCCACCAGATGGTAGGAGCTAAGGCAAGGAAGATATAATCTACTGCAAATCCAAAGAGAGAGATCAGAATAACGGGTCTTCGTCCGTATTTATCACTCAGGTTTCCAACAAGCGGAGAGAAAATAAATTGGGTAAATGCATAGGCAAATCCCAGCCAGCCACCATATTTTGCAGCTTCGCTGATATCTGCATGAATGAGTTCCTCAATCAATTTAGGAACAACAGGAATGATGATTCCCCATCCTGTAATATCTATCAGTAAAGTAATAAATATGAAGCCTATAGCTGCTTTTTTCTTTGAATTTTCCATGATGGTGCAAAATTAATCAAATCTGGAAAATAATGATTCTAAATTGCATCGTATTAAAGAAGTATAATAGTAAAAGTAAGCCCATATATTTGATAAGAACAAAATACCTGCTTCAAACTCATTGCTGAAGCAGGTAATTATCAATTAGAAACCACATGTATTAATTGCTGTTCAGCTTTGTATAGAGCACTCTGTTGGTGATGATACATTTGATCAGACAGCTTTGTTTTAAAGTTACCTTAACCACATTACTGTATTGATAAGCCGTTGTATTTCCGTTCAGTACAGATCTCACTCCTCTACGGTAATAGGTGGACTGGGTAACTGGCGGAGCATCATAGGCTGCAGATGTTGCATTCGTAATATTCGAGAATGTTATATTATCTATGGAACTTTGCCACTGATATTCTGCAGCACCACTCACCTGTGCAGCAGCAGTCTGGCTAAATGCTGCAGGATCATTACTGATATCCATACACACGGTCTGGTCTGCGGCAATAGTCCCGGGAACATTTACGGAGTTTACAAAAAGTCGACCAGCAGTAGAGATTGCCTGGAAGGAGCATGTATGAAAACTGGAGTTGGCCACCACTCTGTATTGATTATTATTAAAACCTACCGGAACATTGTTAATGGTTAGGGTTGATGAAGTAACATTCGCATAGTTTGGTCCATTGGTCAGATTGGTCCATGTACTTCCGATAAGAACCTGCCACTGGTAGGTTATAGTATCCGGTGTTTCATCTGTAGGTGTATTATTAATCACAGCAGTCATCGTTGTAGATCCGCCAACAGCTACCGTTTTATCAGTAGGCTGAGACAGAAAGGTCATCGGGGCAAGATAATACTCAGAAAGGATATTGTACACCCTCATTTGGCTGAATGAGAATCCAATGCCTATAGCTTCACCAAAAGCAAGCTGTACTTCATCCCAGGCTGCCGTAGGAATTACTTTAATGATTCTTCGTTCCTGGTTATCACCAAAATCAAAGAAAAAATGTCCGTTAATCCCTGTACGATAGACCTCCTGTCCATTGTTATAGAAAACAAAGTTTCCACCGTTAAAACTTGGGTTAAAATTGAATCCATCTGAGGCAAAGTCAATATAAACCGGCTTATTTGCCTGAAAATCTGCTCCACTGGTTCCTACTCCTACATACATACTGCAGAAAAGGCCAGCGCCTGTACCCGGCTTCAAAGAGGCAAATGAATTGACATCAGTATCCGTCATATTATTAGGATTAGCCGCTTCCTTTCCCAATCTGAAACAAAGAAAACCACCATCACTTGAACTTGAAGTATTAGTATCCAATATTCTCCCACATCCGCCATTGGGAAGGGTTACCATCTCCTGAGATGTCATTTTACCTGATACCAGAAGACCTATTGCTATAAGCACATACTGCAATATTAAATTTGTTTTCATCATCAATAATTTTTTAAAGTTAATTATACACGGAGAATACTCATCCCTGGATAAGGATGATAATAATGACTGCATGTCATTTCAAACTATTTGATTACAAATACAATATTGACAAAAGAGCAGGACGTTGCCGTTCCCACCACATCATATTTCAATATGCCGTTGGTATCAATACTTACACTGCTTAATACGGTATTGTCAAAATCGGTTACATAATAATAGAGATCTGAGGCATTGGCAAAGAAAGGTATTGCACCCGGAGCTCCCGTACTTGAGACTTTTGGGGTAGAAAACTGTGTCTTATAAAGCTGGAACAAGTCTTTTGTTCTTCCCGTCCCTAAAGCAGATGTATCAATACTGATGGACGGCATATAGAAGAATTTAACAATATTACCGCTGATCGGAATCCAGTTGGGACTGGAAGGTGTTCCGATATTCTGGGTTAATGCCTGCCGTTGGAGATCATAAACCAGCAAACCGTTTGCTGGAGCGGCTATTGTTGACAGATTGGAAATTCTTGGGATCAGTACCCCTTTAGTGGTATTGGTAACATCTAATGCTGCGCTTTTATCAGGATCAGGAATCCCAATGCCTACCTGTGCGTAAAGGAAACTGCCAGCACATAATGCCGCAGCAACGAATAATTTTTCTGCTTTCATTTTTGTTTTTGTTTTATGTAAATATAAAATAATTTACTACATAAAACTCTTATTTTTTAACAATTTTTAAACAGAATGGTAATTTTGATATAAACTCAAAAATATCCTTTATTATTCAATGATTACACATAATCAAATTATTCTCTAAAATTAGACTTAATGTATATAATTCTAATTTATTGAAATTTTAAAAATCAACTTTCAATAAAAAAAATAACAAAAATAAAATGAAAAAATACCAATAACTAATTACCAATAGAAAAGAGATAAAATAATTAAAAACTCAATAAAAATTCAACCATTAAAACAGAAACATACAAATAGTTATAGTGAGATATCAAAAAAGAAAATGGAGCAATAAAAAAAGACCGTTTCAAAAGAAACGGTCTTTACTAATTTATTGTAGTTTGTATTACTTTGAAGCTAGCTCTTCTTTTGCAGAAGTAGACTTTCCATGTACCTCTTCTTCTTTTCCTGTTTTCAGGAAGTCGTAAGCAATTGCAGACGCAACAAAGATAGATGAGTAAGTACCGAATCCAATACCAATTAACATTGCAAACATGAATCCTCTCAGGTTATCACCACCGAAAATAAAGATCGCAAGGATCACCAAAATCGTAGTAAATGAGGTGTTGAATGTTCTACCCAATGTACTTGAAATAGAGTCATCAAAAAGACCTGCTAATGTTAAAGATTTTTTCTCTCTCAGGTATTCTCTAATTCTGTCGAAGATAATTACCGTATCGTTGATTGAGTATCCTAATACCGTAAGAATCGCAGCGATGAAATCCTGATTGATCTCCATGTTGAATGGCATATATTTGTGAAGCAATGAATACGCTCCTAAAATAATTACCGCATCGTGGAATAGAGCAGCAACCGCTCCAAGAGAGAACTGCCATTTTCTAAATCTTACCAAGATATAGACAAAGATCATTGCTAATGCAGCCAATACCGCATAGATACCGTGAGTCTGAATATCATCAGCAACAGAAGGTCCTACTTTCTCAGAAGAAACAATTCCTGCGTGGTCTTTATCAGCAGATTTGAAATCTTTCAATGTAGTTCCTGCCGGTAAGTTTGATTTTAAACCTTCAAATAATTTCTGTTCAATAATCTGGTCAGCTTTTAAAGATTCATCCTCGATAAGGTAATCCGTAGAAATCTTTAATTGCTTATTGTTTCCGAAAGTTTTAGCTTCTACAGAAGAGTTTTTACCATCTTCCGTTTTGAATAATGCGACTAATTTGTCTTCAACATCTTCAGCTTTTACATCTTTATCAAATCTTACCACATAGTTTCTACCACCAGTAAAGTCGATACCGTATTTGAAACCGTGAGTTGCAATTGAAATAACACAAATAACTGTAAGAACAGCAGAAACAATGTATGCATATTTTCTCTTTCCAATGAAATCAATCCAGGTATTTCTGAATAAGTTCTTCGTAGCCGGAGTCCAAACAGAAAGTCCTTTTCCTTTATTTAATCTTGAGAAGATCATTACTCTTGAAAGCAATACGGACGTAAACAAGGTCATTAAAATACCGATCATTAACGTCAGTGCAAAACCTTTGATAGGTCCAGTTCCGAAGAAGAACAATACAACCGCCGTTAAGAATGTTGTCGTGTGACCGTCAATAATCGCATTCAATGCATGTTTGAAACCATCTTTGTAAGCTTCAAGAATACTTTTTCCTGCAAATAATTCTTCTTTAGTTCTTTCATAAATGATAACGTTCGTATCGACCGCTACTGCCATCGTAAGAACGATACCAGCGATACCTGGAAGCGTAAGGGTAAAGTCACCCGAATCCATAATACCGAAAATATAGAATAAGTTGATTACCATTGCAATTACAGCGTAAACACCAGCTCCACCGTAGTAGAAAATGATATAAACAATAATAATCGCGAATGCAATAATAAACGACATTAAACCAGAGTCAATAGCCTCCTGTCCTAAAGATGGACCTACAACGGTAGCCTGAACTACTTTTGCTCCTGCAGGCAGTTTACCAGCCCCTAAAACATCTACTAATTCTTTAGCTTCTTCCTGAGAGAAGTTACCAGAGATCTGAGTTCTACCGTTAGGGATAGCATTTACAACGTTTGGAGCAGTGTATACTCTGTTATCAAGAGTTACTGCAACAGGTTTCCCTACGTTTTTCTCCGTTAATGTTTTCCATTCTTTTGCTCCTTTGGAGTCCATTTGCATATCTACCACTACTCTGCTTAGTTCGTCGTAGCTGATATTTGCAGTTTCTACAGCACCGTCTACCGGAGCTTTTTGGTTAATGTTACCTCTGATGGCATACAATACTAAGCTTTCAGCATCTGTAGCTTCAGGTTTGTAACCCCACATGAACTGTGTATATTTAATGTTAGCCGGACGTAAAGACTGCCCTACTTTGCTGTTTAAAATTTTATTTACAACTGCAGTATCAGATAATTTTACGTTAGCAACACCATTCGTTCTTAATTTGTCAAGCTGTAAAAGGCTCATGAAGTTCACATTCTTTGCTACTCCCATAGAATCTCCTTTTGCAGCAACCATAGTGGTCAATGTTTGGAAATAAGGTGCAATTTCAGGAACCTGCTGCACTTCCCAGAACTGAAGTTTTGCGGAAGTCTGAAGCATTTTCTTCACTTTGTCGATATCCTTCATACCAGGCATCTCCACAGAAATTCTTGCCGTACCAGGTACTCTTTGAACGTTTGGCTGGATGGCTCCAAGCTTATCAATTCTCGTTCTGATAACCTCAAAAGCTGTTCCTACAGACGCATCAATTTTTCTTTTAACAATGCTTTTCACCTGTTCATCAGGAGTGTTGTACTTCACCTCAGTAAGGGTTGTGTTTCCGAAAATTTCCGGATCTGCCAACTTAAGGTTTGTTCCTTTAGCTTTGTTAATTACATCGAACTGTTCGAAGAAATTGTCGATGTAAGGTCTTGTAGAATTCTTCTGTGCTTCATCAGTTTTGTTTAAAGCCTCAATCAGAACAGGATTTGTAGAATAATTGGTTAAATCATTCACAAGATCTCTTTGGTTAATCTCCAAAAGAACGTTGATCCCTCCTTTCAAGTCAAGACCAAGTTTCATTTCCTTGTCTTTGGCTTTAGTGTAATAAAGTTTTGTGAATCCTAAATTCAAAGTATCCTTAGAAAGTCTTGCGATTTCTTTCTGATACTTCTCCGGATTGTCTCCTGCAATAGCAGTTGCCTGCTTTTCAATTTTGCTGGCGTACCATGTTGGTAATAGCTCGTTTAAGCAAATCAACCCTAGTACAATAGCGACAATTGTAATAAGTCCTTTTCCTTGCATTTTGTTATAACTACGTTAAATTAAGTCGGCAAATATAATGATTTTCTTGTATTTTATGA
Source organism: Chryseobacterium culicis (assembly GCF_002979755.1). Classification (NCBI taxonomy): domain Bacteria; kingdom Pseudomonadati; phylum Bacteroidota; class Flavobacteriia; order Flavobacteriales; family Weeksellaceae; genus Chryseobacterium; species Chryseobacterium culicis. The sequence continues at coordinate 158,237 of NZ_PCPP01000003.1, forward strand.
ATTTTTAACAACAGAAATGGTTTATTTCCAGATATATTGGTATTGTGATTTCTATTTAAGATTTAACAATTTTTTCATGCTATCATAATGAAGTTTTCAAAATATGATTGGTATAAAATTTTCATTCATTCCATCAACACACTAACTATCACAATATTATGAGAAAACTACTTTTTTGCATCAGTACTTTTTCTTCCTTAATTGTTAATTCTCAAAGCCTTAATTTGGAAGAATTTGCCACGGGACTTACCAGTCCTGTAGAGATTACGAACGCCAATGACAGCCGACTTTTTGTTGTACAACAGAATGGTATCATTAAAATTATTCAACCCAATGGGACAATTAATGCCATAAATTTCCTGAATATCGGAACGAAAATTATTTTTGGTGGCGAAAGAGGCCTTCTTGGTCTTGCATTTCATCCTCAATATCCTGCTAACGGATATTTTTTTGTGTATTATAATAATCCTTCAGGAAATATTATCGTCGCGAGGTACAGTGTAAGTTCAGCAGATCCCAATGTTGCCGATCCCAATTCAGAAAAAATCCTTCTGAATATTCCCAAACCATTCGACAATCACAACGGAGGAAGCATTCATTTTGCTCCTGACGGAAAACTATGGATCATCACCGGAGACGGAGGAAGTGGTGGCGACCCCAACAATAATGCTCAAAACAAAAATGTTCTGCTTGGAAAAATGCTGAGAATAGATGTGGATGCTACCGGTCCTTACAATATTCCTCCTGACAATCCTTTTGCCGGAGCCGGAGTAGCTGGTGCCGATGAAATATGGGCATATGGCCTCAGAAATGCATGGAAATTCTCCTTTGATCTGACCACCGGAAATGCTATGATTGCCGATGTAGGACAAGGAGCTATTGAGGAAATCAACAAAATGCCGATTACTCAGGCTGGCCTAAACTATGGATGGCGCTGTTATGAAGGAAATAATTCTTACAATCCAACAGGATGCGCTGCGCAGTCTACCATGACCTTTCCTATTGCAGTTTATGATCATTCCGGAGGAAAATGTTCTATAACGGGCGGTTATGTCTACAGAGGAACTCAATATCCTTCACTTCAGGGAAAATATTTCTTCGCGGACTACTGTTCTACCCAAATTGGAATATTGGATAGCAATAATGCCATCACCTGGACGACTCCTTATTCCGGAAATAACTTTTCTACTTTCGGAGAAGACTATCAAAAAGGATTATATGTAGCTGCCGTGAACAGTGGAAAAATCTTTAAAATATCAACGGGTACTCTGGCTACTCAGGAAAATACGTTAGCCAGCATTAAAATCTATCCTAATCCTGCTTCAAAAGAGATTTTTATTGAAGGTATGAAAGATAAAAAAGCAACCTTGGAAATCATCAGTGCGGAAGGAAGAAAAATACTGGAAACCAATCAGATTACGAATGGTAAAAGTATTAATATCTCACATATCCCTGCCGGAGTATATTATATCAATCTAAAATCCGGAGAACTGAAGTCTTACAGTCAGAAATTGATTATTAAATAAAGAGCCCCTTAGCGGAAAAAGCTTCGACTTCGCTCAGCAGACAGTAAATCAATTAGCCCCTGTGTAGGTAACAGGCTCTTCAAATAAAATTGTAAAGTCAATAAAAAAGCGGTTCAGATCTGAACCGCTTTTGTTTTATATTGTCATTGAGAAAATTCTTGTTTCCGGCTTATTCCTCATCATTCTTAGGTCAAAAACCATTGCCACATTTCTTGTGAATGCTCTCCCGGCTTCTGTAATTTTAACTTCAGTTCCGTTGATCTCAACCAATCCGTCATTTTCCATTTCTTTCAACATTTCCAGTGCATTTTCAAGCTCAGGGAAAGAGTTGTTTATATCAAAAGTGGTTTCAAGCTGACACATCAGATTCAGAATATGTCTTCTTACGATCAGATCTTCTTTACTCAGAACGTGTCCTTTTACAACAGGAATTTCACCTTCTTCAACCATCTTCTGATATTCTTCCACAGTTTTTACATTCTGTGCAAAAGCATACCATGAATCTGATATCGCAGACATACCAAGCCCTACCATCAGCTGGGTTTTGCTTGAAGTATAGCCCATGAAATTTCTGTGAAGTTTTCTATGAATCAAAGACTGGTACAGATCATCATGTTCAAGAGAGAAATGATCCATCCCTACTTCAATATATCCTAAATCCTGAAGAAGTTTTTTACCATCTTCATACAAACGGCGTTTTTCTTCACCACTTGGCAGGTCATTTTCATCAAAACCTCTCTGTCCCACTCCTTTTACCCATGGAACGTGTGCATAAGAATAGAAAGCTAATCTATCAGGTTTCAATTCCATCGTTTTTCTGATGGTGTATTCCATAGCCTCCCAATTCTGGTGTGGCAATCCGAAAACCAGATCATGGCTGATTCCTCTATACCCGATTTCCTTGGCCCATTCAGTAACATTTTTTACGTTTTCAAAAGGCTGGATTCTGTTGATTGCTTTCTGAACTTTAGGATCATAATCCTGAACCCCAAAACTTACTCTTCTGAAACCAAGATCATACAACGTCTGAAGATGTTCTTTTGTGGTATTGTTAGGATGTCCTTCAAAAGAAAATTCCGGGTGTTCTGCAATATCTACTGTTGAGAAGATTCCTTCTAACAATGTTCTTAAGTTTTCAGGAGAGAAAAACGTAGGAGTACCGCCTCCCAAATGCAATTCTTTCAGTTTGGGTCTTTCGTTGAAAAGATTAAGATATAATTTCCATTCTTTTAAAACACTTTCCAGATAAGGAACTTCAACACTATGTTGTTTTGTAATACGCTTATGGCATGCACAGAACGTACACAAAGCCTCACAGAAAGGTAAATGGATATAAATAGAAATCCCCTCCTCTGCATTGCTCTCATGAAAAGACCTGATTACGGTTTCCTTCCATTTTTCCGGTGAAAATGTTGATTCATCCCAATATGGAACGGTAGGATAAGAAGTGTAACGCGGTCCGGGAATATTATACTTATCTATTAAAGAGTTCATTTTGAAAATTAAAATTTAATAAGGGTATGAAATTTTACCTCATTAAAATTTCATCTTACAAAATTAACCATTAGTTATGAATTTTAACCTATGAATTATATTAGGTTCTATTTTATAATGAGTCTAAATACGTATGATCAGGCTTTTGCCCAATAGTGATAAATTCTATCTCTGCTATTTAAAATTTTAATTTCATAACGGCAATTTTATTATTTCCGGCAAGAACAACCTTGTTACCATCAATCCATTGGCAGACAAAGAAGCCTTTCTCATCAGAAATTTTCTTCCATGTTTTCCCAAAATCGGAGGAATAGCTGATATGCCTGTCTCCCACTGCAACAATCTCTTTCCCTTTGGAACCCGGTTTTATTTTCACACAGGTTGTATATCCTGCATTCTGCCCTGAAGCCTGAATCTGCCAGGTTTCACCACCGTCATTCGTGGTGGCAATATTATTGATATTGGCATCTTGCTTTGTATAATCACCTCCTGCAGCAATCCCGAAATGGTCATCAAAAAAGTCAATAGAATACATTCCCTGTGAAGACTCTCCCTGAATAAAAGGGGTATTGAAAACTTCTATTTTTTCATCTTTCAGATTCATTCTTAAGATTCTTGAAGCCTTTCCTCCCGTTGCAATCCATAGATATTTTTTAGTGGAAGAAATATTGGTATTGCTTGCTGCAAACGCGGCTTCTCCTTCATTTAAAGAAACATTATTTTTAAGCATACTCCACTTCCTGTCTCTAAATACAGCCAACTTCAGCACATTGTCTTTATCAGCATCACTAAAGGTATAGGCAAGCTTATCATTCACAAAATGTAGAGCATCATAAAAAGCTGTTTTTGCGGTATCTTTAAAAACAACCTGATACTTCAGATCTTTTTTGTCAATCTTAAAAAAAAGTCCGGGACTTTCAATATTGATGGCGTAAAAGTGAGTGTTATTCTGTCCTAATGTCCTAAACTGAAGCTTTTCTTCAGCTAGTTTTATCTGCTTCTGATTTTTATAGTCTTTAAGATCTACAAACCCAAATTTGGAGTCTGTACCACTGTACCAAACTTTATGATCATACAACTCAAGCGCTCTGATACTGATTTTATCAGTAAGAATTGTTTCAAGGCTTTCCACCTGTTGGGAAAACGCAGTAAGTCCTATGGACAGAAATAAAAGGGTGAAAATATTTTTCATATTATAATATTTGGGACAAAAAAAACCGCCGAAGCGGTTTATATTATTATTAATCTTGGTTCTGATATTTTTCAGGATTGTTCAATTTACTATTTGATTTTCCGTAAAGGAAATATACTAAACCTCCTAAGAACAACCATACTGCAGAAAGTTCCAATGCATGAGCACTTAGGTTAAAGATCAAGTAAATATTGATGAATACACCCAATGCTACTACTATTTTATAAGCAGGAACTTTGAAAGGTCTGATCAAATTAGGTTCTTTTTTTCTCATTACCCAAACAGCAATACAAACCAGTGTAAACGCAAACAGGGTTCCAAAACTTGTCATATCTGCCAATGTCGAAATCGGTGTAAATGCAGCGATCAATGCCACTACAACTCCTAGCAAAATGATCCCTTTATAAGGGGTTTTTGTTTTTGGATGAAGATCACCAAAGAATCTAGGAATCAATCCGTCTTTTGCCATTCCGATGAATATTCTTGACTGTCCCATCATCATTACCATTACTACAGAAATTAATCCAACAGTAGCTGCAATTGTGACAACGTTACTCGCCCAGTGTTTTCCGGCAATTTCGAAAGCATACGCTACAGGTGCTTTGATAGCATCAGGATATTTTCCTTCCGGGTTAAAGTCTGTATAATGCATCATCCCCGTCAATACAAGAGATACGCAGATATACAAAGCCGTACATACTAATAATGAAGCAATAATCGCGAAAGGAACATCTTTTTTAGGATTAATAGCCTCTCCAGCCTGTGTAGAAACAGCATCAAAACCAATATAAGCAAAGAAAATAGCGGCTGCTCCGGAAATAATACCTTTAATACCATAAGCGGATACCATATCTCCTTCAGAGTTTTTAATCTGTATTGGATCTGGAATAAAAGGCTTCCAGTTTTTAACACCATCTACAGCGTTATAAAGATCAGTATTAGAGAAAATAATATACACCCCAGCGATGATTACAAAAATAACAGCTGAAGTTTTCATTAATACGATCAGGTTATTAGCGCCAGCAGCTTCTTTAGTTCCCTTTACCAATAATGCTGTAATTAAAAGAACAAGAATGAATGCAGGCAGGTTCATTGAAAAACCATCTCCCGTATAACTTGAGGGATCTGATGTCAGATAGGCAGGTAAATGAATATTAAAAATTTTCAAAAACTTGTTAAAATATCCGGACCAACTCACGGAAACTGCCATACTTGCCATGGCATACTCGAGGATGAGACACCACCCCATGGCCCATGCAAAAATTTCTCCTACAGTTCCGTACGCATAAGCATAAGCTGAACCTTCTACAGGAATAATGGATGCGAACTCTGCATAACATAGTGCAGCAAAAACGCAGGCAATACCTGCAATGATAAAGGAAATTGCAAGTGCTGGTCCTGCATGATAATAGGCTCCCGTTCCCGTAAGAACAAAGATTCCACCACCGATGATAGCACCCACTCCAATTGCTGTTAAACTCCATTTTCCAAGGACTTTTTTCAGCTCACTTTTCTTCATATCTGCCTCATAGGCACTTAGTGGCTTTTTAACCCAAATTTTCGACATGTTTTTTTATTTATTAAGGATTTACGAAAATATAAAAAATTTAGGAACTCCCACGTTTATCGTTAAACTTTCCTCATTTATTTTACATTAAAGGTTTAAAAACCTGAGCAACACATTATATAATCCATTTTAAAAAGTCCATATTTTTGCTTATTTTTGATTGCATGAATTTATATGATCTTTTTGTAAAGCCTTATGAAAGCTATGATTCTTTACAAATTACGTTGGAAGCATCAGGTACAATTTTCGGAATACTGAGCGTATTTTTTTCCATAAAGAAAAATATATGGGTATATCCTACCGGCATTATTTCAACGCTGATCTATGTATACCTTCTTTTCAATGCCGGGCTGCTAGGAGACTGTATGATTAACTTCTATTATACCGTCATGAGTATTTATGGCTGGGTTCTATGGGCCAAAAATTCCGAAGATCATATTCATGTGGATGTCACCTGGGCTGCTAAAAAGGAATGGTTCTATGCTGCCCTGCTTTTTATACTGAGTCTGGCACTTGTTACTCTTGTTTATTATTACAAACCTTATATTGATAATCAATTTTCTATGGAAGGAACCAGTCTCGGATTGTATCATCTGGACTGGGCCAATTGGATGGATGTTGTCACCACATCAATATTTTTAGTAGGAATGTGGTTGATGGCCAAACAGCGCATTGAGAGCTGGATTTTCTGGATTATCGGAGATATTATTTGTATTCCTATGATGATTTTTAAGGGACTTGGAATCACTTCGGTGCAATATTTGGTATTTACTATAATGGCTATCTTAGGATACCTTAATTGGAAAAAAAGTTTTAAAGAAAAAAAAATACAATAAAGTCATGAAAAATTTATTTAAAATAGCAGTCAGTATTTTTGCTATTGCCAGTTTAACATCTTGTTTAGCATATACCGACGGATACGGAAGCAATAATGGAGGTTATGGTTATGGTGATCCTTACTATAACAACGGGTATTACTATGCTCCTTCAGGATACTACGGAAACGGTGGATATTGGGGCAATGACGGCTATTATTACAGAAACAACGTTAATTATTACTATGATAATGGCATTCCATATTATTATGACAATTATAATAACTCCAGAAGAAAAGTCTATGTAGAAAGAAGATCTTCATCTTCTTCAAGACCTCAAAACGGATTCCAGAATACACGTACCACGAATAGTAACGGTTCATATAATAATAGCGGAGGATTCAATAATAATAGAAACTCCAACAGCAACAGTGGATTCAGAAACCAAAATAGTGGTTCTCAAAACAATCAGGGTAATCAGAATAACAGCGGATTCAGAAACTCCAACAGTAACAGCGGATTCAGAAATCAAAGCAGCGGTAATCAGAGCAACCAGGGAAGCCAGAATAACAGTGGTTTCAGAAATTCTGGAAGCAGCAGCAGCAGGTCAGAATCTTCCGGTGGTGGATTCAGAAACAGTTCGAGCAGCCAAAGCAGCAGTTCCAGCAGACAGCAAAGCAGTGGCGGAGGCTTTAGATAAAACGATTATAAATAACAAAACGAACAGTTAACACTGTTCGTTTTTCATTTTAAATATAGTAATTTTGCTGCTTCATTTAACAAAAAAATATGGAATTTTATAAATATCAGGGAACAGGAAATGATTTTGTAATGGTAGACAACCGTGATCTGCAGTTTACTAAAGATAAAGGCATTATTGAAAAATTATGTGACAGACGCTTCGGAATTGGTGCTGACGGTCTTATTCTATTGGAAAACGATCCTGACTATGATTTCAAAATGGTGTACTACAATTCTGACGGAGGAGAAAGCACCATGTGTGGAAACGGAGGAAGATGTCTTGTTGCTTTTGCTTTTTTCCTGGACATCTTTGAAGATAAATGCAAATTCATTGCAACAGACGGTGAACATGAAGCTGAAATCCATAACGGGATCATTAAATTAAAAATGATCAATGTAGATACCGTTTCACATGACGGAAATGACTTCGTTCTGAATACCGGATCTCCTCATTATGTAAAATATGTAGAAAATCTGAAAGATTATCACGTGTATGACGAAGGATATGGCATCAGAAATTCTGAAAAATATAAAGAAAAAGGAATCAATGTGAACTTTGTAGAAAAAATTTCCGATAATGAGATTTTTGTAAGAACCTATGAACGAGGCGTTGAGGACGAAACTTACAGTTGTGGAACCGGAGTTACAGCTTCTGCTTTAACTTTTCTGCAAAAACATAATCTAACCTCTGTAAAAGTTAAAACTTTAGGCGGAAATCTTAAAGTATATGCTGAAAAAAGCGGTGACGCATTCCAGAATATTTGGCTGGAAGGTCCAGCAAAGCAAGTTTTTAGAGGTAAGAGTGATCTTCTTTAAAAACAAAAACTTTTAATCAACATTTATAAGAATGAAAAAAGCAATTCTCATTGTCATTCTGCTGATTTTTGTAGTCGCAGGATTTTTTGGTTTGAGATTTTATAATAAATATTTAGGGAATAATGTAGAAAAGGACGGCTATGTTCTGATTCCTCACAGAGCAGGCTTTAAACAGATCCTAGACTCTATTGCTCCTTATATTAAAGACAGAGAATCTTTTGAAGCGGTAGCTAAAGAGAAAGGTCTTGATACCAATTTTAAAGCAGGGCGTTATCATATCGAAAGAGGAACAGGCAACAAGAACCTTGTCAATATGATCAAAGCAGGTAACCAAGCCGCAAATTCTTACAGAATCGGTGATTTTGGGGACATGTATCAAATGATCGGTAAGGTGACTAAAAAAACAGAAATTGATTCACTGCATTTTGTGAATGATCTGGATGCCGTTGCACAGGAGAAAGGCTATAAAAATGTTGAAGATTTAAAAAAATACTTTTTCATTGATACTTATAATTTTTTCTGGACTGTAAGCCCAAGAGAATTTTTTGCAAAGTTCGAGAATCAGTATAATGATTTCTGGACGACTGAAAGAAAAAACAAAGAACAGCAGTCTGGCCTTACAAGAGATCAGATTTATGCCATGGCTTCTATTGTTTATAAGGAATCCGGAGGAAAAAAGGATGAAATGAAAACGATTGCCGGATTATATTTAAACCGTTACAGAAAAGGAATGAAACTTCAGTCTGATCCTACGGTAATCTATGCAATCAATAAGCAGACTAATTTTAAAGAACCTATAAAAAGGGTATTATATAAGCATTTATCTACACCATCACCTTATAACACCTATGCCAATGCTGGGATTCCTCCGGGACCTATCTGTGTAGTGGATAAAAATTCAATAGATGCTGTTTTAAATGCTGAAAACAACAATTATATATTTATGTGTGCTGATCCGGCAAGATTTGGATACCATAAGTTTACAGCAAGTGCAGAAGAACACGCTGTGAACGCAAAAGCTTACCAGAACTGGCTCAACTCAAAAAATATAAAATAAGTTTAGAAAGCACCTCAAAATTTATACAGTTAGAAAAAACATAAAACCATAATGTTTTGAAGATCAAATTGATATGGATATTCAAAATATTAAGGGTTATTCTTTCACGATCTTATACAAAAAAATAACCTATGAAGAATAAGACAGAAATTGTCAATATTTTCACCAGAAAAACGTTAGGACTTACATTAGTACTTTCAGCGGCAGCGATGGCTTTTGCACAGGAGAAAGCTGGAGTTTCAGGAATCATTGTCAACAAAAAAAATCAGCCGGTTCCTTACGCTTCTGTAACTTTCAGTAATAAAGCGAACAAAACATTAAGTGATGCTGTACTGACTGATGAAAAGGGACAGTATCAGCTTCAGCTTATGCCGGGAGATTATGATATTACCGTAGAAGCGATTGATTACAAAAAAAGTGTAGTCAGTAAAAATATTGCTACAGCAGGGAATATCGGCGCGCTATCTATTGAAGCAGAGCCTACCTCAACTGTGGATGGTAAAACAAAGGAAATACAAGGTGTTGTTATTACCGCTTCAGCAGCCAAACCTTATAAAGTAGAACTTGACAAAAAAACATATGATCCTTCACAGGACATCGTGAGCAAAGGAGGAAACCTTCAGGATGTTTTGACCAATGTTCCTTCAGTTTCTGTAGATACAGACGGAACCGTTTCTATGAGAGGAAGTACCAATGTAAAATTTCTGATCAACGGTAAACCTTCTGCCCTATTGGGAATTGATGATGGAGCCAATGCATTGCAAAGTATTCCTGCTGATCAGATTGAAAGAATTGAGGTAATTACCAACCCTTCTTCTAAATTTGAAGCGAGTGGAACATCCGGTATTCTGAACATCATCCTTAAAAAGAGCAAAAAAGTTGGATTTAATGGAAGCGTGGTAGGATCGTTAGGATATTTTCCAAGAACGTCTCTTAATACCAACCTAAGCTGGAGAAAAAACAACTGGACCTGGTTTCTGAACGGTGGTGGTGGCTACACAGAAAATAAAACCAAGAATAATTCGGAAACGACTTATCATAATCTTACATTCCCTAAAATCCTTCCTTTTCAGCAGCCGAATGATGTCCTTGCACATCAGCTGCAGAACTCAACCAATAAAACATATAATAAAAATTATAATGTAAGTGCAGGTTTTGTACATGACTTATCTGATAAGACGTCAATCAATTTCACAGGATTGGTGAGAACATTTGAAGGAGACGGGAATGAACTTCTGGATACTTATGACAGCTTTTACAGGTTCTTCAGAGATTCCCCGGATCCAAGCACTATTGCAGGGCAATGGAATTTATTAAACCCTACCGGAAGAAGAGATTCTAAAAGTGTATTCAATAATCTTGCTTTCCAGGGAGATTTGGGATTGGATCACAAATTTGATGATAAAGGACAGAATTTAGCCGTATCATTGAGCTTGCAAAAGAACAGAAGTAATAATAATGCAGACATTCTTGAAACGTATGACCTTCGTCCTGACGTGCAAGATGTTACACGAAGACATTCGTCAAGCAAAACAATTATTGGTAAAGCTGATTATGAACTACCTATAGGAGAAAAATCAAAGCTTGAAGCAGGATACAGATTGGATGTCAATGATAATACGTATGATAACTTTGTAAGCAGTACTTCCAACAATCCTTATATTCCTAGTTATAACAATAATACTGACTATAAGGAAGTTTTCAATGCTTTCTATTTGCAGTTTAAAAGTAAAATCGGAGAAAAATTTGCTTATCAGCTGGGGTTAAGAGATGAGATTTCAAATGTCAGCATCAATTATATCAATCAAAATCCTAATGATAAAAGGATTGATAAAACTAAAAACTACAATAATTTATTTCCGAGTGTATTCTTAAGCTATGATGTTTCTAAAAACAATCAGATTTTGCTTAATTATTCCCGCAGAATAGACAGACCAAGATCATTCTTCATGGTTCCTTTCCCGAATTACAGCAACAGCCAGAATATTTTTGAAGGAAACATAGATTTGAATCCATCATATGTAGATTCATTTGAAGTAGGATATAATATTACAAGAAAAAAGTTTACCATTAATCCTACCCTATACTACAGACATGCTACTGATGATACTAAAATGTTAGTCTACAGACCTGATGAAAGCCTGGGAGTATTCTATACGAAACCTATCAATTTAGGAAGTGATGATCGTTACGGTTTGGATCTGAACTTCACCTACGATCCTTTCGCCTGGTTGAAAATAATGGGAAGTCTTGACATGTTCGGATATAAAACCAGCGGAATTGCTTATTATGATGCTATTGATAAAAATAAGCAGCAGCAAACCCGTAATATGGATTTTACAGGAAACGGCTTTTCTACCAGAGCACGTCTGAATACAACATTTAGGCTTGACAAAACGTTAAGCGTACAATTGCAAGGATTCTATAGAGGAGCACAGAAATCAGCCAACCAAAATACTCAGGATATGTATGCGCTGAACCTTGGTGCTTCTAAAACAATCTGGAAAGGAGACGGAACAATTTCCTTCAATATTCAGGATATATTCAACACAAGAAGCAGAGAAGTATTCAGTTTCAACGAGGATTATACACGAAGAAACTATATGCAATGGCAGCCAAGACAGTTTGCTATATCATTAACTTACAGATTCAAGCAGGGAGAGAAAATTGAACAGCCTAAAAAGAAAAAGGATATCAATTCCAATGCAGCAGGAGACGACCAGCAAGGCGGTCCAATGTAATACAACAAAAAATCCCGAAAGTAACTTTCGGGATTTTTTTTATTCCTGTTATTTTACAGGTTCTGCTTTCGAGTATTTTTCTTTTTCAGCTTCGTAGATTCTTCTTCTCAGATCACTGGTGGAAAACCTATGGTCTCTTTTGTTGTAAAAAAGCTCAATTCCTTTTTCTTCACAGTATTTTTTACCTGTAAAATCTCTGTCCATATAATCATCTCCGATAATTCTTACATCAATTACAAATGATTTAAGAATATCCAAAAGATCTTCTTCTGTATAATAAGGAATGATCTCATCTACAGCATTCACTGCTTTCAGTTGAATATATCTTTCAACAATAGTCTGGCTTGGCTTATTTTTGTTAGGACGATCGTGTGACGGGTCGATTTGAAGCCCTACGATTAAATAATCACATACCGTTTTAGCTTCTTCAAGCATTTTGATGTGACCTGCGTGTAATAAGTCAAATGATGAAAATGTAATACCTATTCTCTGTGTCTTCATACTAATTGTAAATTAAAGCTCCGCTGAAATACATGTTCTTAAAAAAATAAAACACTGAATATTCAGGGAAGGTGTTTTGTAATTTGTTTTATGATCGTTTAAATTATTATTTCATATGACATTACTATTTCTCAATACGTAAGTCTATGAATTTCTACTGTTCAAATATTTCTGCCATTCCCAAACGGTTCTTAAAGATTCTTCCAGAGACGTTTCAGACTTCCAGTTGAGTTCTTTCTCCGCTTTTTCAGGATTGGCATATGCGATAGTAATATCCCCTTCTCTTCTGGCGCAGATCTGATAAGGTACTTCTACATTATTGGCCTTTTCAAATGCCTTTACCACTTCCAGCACAGATGAACCATTTCCTGTTCCCAGATTGTAGGTATCTATCACAGCATCCGTTGATGGATCTTCCATCAGTTTTTTTAATGCTGCAACATGTGCCTTCGCCAGGTCTACAACATAGATATAATCACGAACGGCCGTTCCGTCCTCTGTAGCATAATCATCACCCCAGATGTTCAGTTTTTCACGCACACCCGAAGCCGTCTGCATCACATAAGGCACTAAATTATTAGGAATCCCGATTGGTAATTCCCCCAGTTTTCCGGAAGGATGCGCTCCGATGGGATTAAAATATCTTAATAATGATATTTTACTTTGATAGGCTTTGGCAAAATCAATCAGAATCTGTTCTCCCATTTGCTTTGTTTTCCCATATACACTTTCAGGTACTTTTAACGGAGTATTTTCATTTATTGGCATTTCATCTGCCTGTCCGTATACTGTACAGGATGAACTGAAAATAAAATTAGAAATCTCTCTTTCCTTAAATTCCTTAAGGATATTAATCAAAGAGAACAAATTATTCTCATAATAGTCCACAGGCTTTACCTGACTCTCTCCTACCGCTTTGGAAGCTGCAAAATTGATACATCCATCAATCTGATGAGCATCAAAAACCTGAGTAAGAAGTTCTTTTCTTCTCAAATCAAAAGGATAAAAAACCGGCTTCTTACCTGTAATTTCCTCGATATTTTTTAAAATAAACCTTTCCGAATTGGATAAATCATCTATAATAACTACTTCAAAGCCGTTATTAAGAAGTTCTACTACGGTATGAGAACCAATATATCCAAGGCCTCCGGTAACAAGTATTGCCATTTTTATTTTTTAATCTTCGCGTTTTCCTATATTTTCTATTTCGTTAGCATCTTTATATCTGTTCACCTTAAACATGTTTACAATCAGTAAACTCAATATCAATACAATTAAAAATTTAAAGGTAAAATGCCCTACAACATAATATCCATTCAAAAATCCAAGTAATAAAGGATAACCTAAATTCATTATGGATAAAAATAAACTAAGATTTAGGAACAAAATAGCTTTATCATATTTTTCAGCTAAATTGACAAATGCAAATGAATTAATAACTAACGATATACCTACAAATAATGTTTTAAATAAACTAAAATCATTAAATATATCAAGAATCAAAAAAGCTGATATTATAAAAAGTAATAAGCTTGTGATTACTGCTAAATAGTATACCAACTTATACTTAAATATCTTTTTTTTCATTATTTCATAAACTCAAGCACTGCATCCGTAATATACTTCAGCTGTTCTTCGTCTAATTCTGTATGCATTGGCAACGAAATTACCTGATCCAAAAGTTTGTCTGTATTCACAAAATCGGCATCATTACTTTCCTGATAGTAAGCTTTTTGTTTTCTTAATGCTACCGGATAGTAGATCATTGCAGGAATTTCTTTTTCCGTCAAAAACTTCTGAAGCTCATTACGTTTTCCGTTCAGAATTCTTAAAGTATACTGGTGGAATACGTGCGTAGAATTTTCTGCTCTTTTTGGAGTAAGAATATTTGGATTTCCTTCAAATGCTTCATCATAAAAGTCTGCAGCTCTTCTTCTTGCTTCGTTGTAAGAATCCAGGTGAGGAAGTTTTTTTCTTAAAACCGCAGCCTGAATGCTATCCAAACGGGAGTTTACTCCTACCTCATCATGGTAATATCTTTCATACATACCATGGTTAACGATCCCTCTCAAACGGTGAGCAAGCTCATCATTATTGGTAAAAATAGCACCTCCGTCTCCGTAGCATCCAAGATTCTTTGAAGGGAAGAAAGATGTTGTTCCTACCGTAGACATTGTTCCTGCCTGCTTTACGGTTCCATCAGAGAATGTATATTCTGAACCGATTGCCTGAGCGTTGTCTTCGATAACATATAAGTTGTGCTCTTCAGCAATTTTCAAAATCTCTTCCATATTGGCACACTGTCCGAAAATATGTACAGGAATAATTGCTTTTGTTCTTGGTGTAATTGCTTTTTTAATCTGTTCTGTAGAAATCGTGAATGTATCATAATCCACATCTACTAATACAGATTTTAATTTAAGCAGGTGAATTACTTCTACTGTTGCAGCAAAAGTAAAATCAGCTGTAATAATTTCGTCTCCTTCTTTCAGATCTAAAGCCATCAGGGCAATCTGTAATGCATCTGTACCATTGGCACATGGAATCACATGTTTTACTTCTAAATAAGACTCCAATTCATTCTGGAAAGACTTTACTTCAGGACCGTTAATAAATGCCGCAGAATCCATTACATTCAACACTGCATTGTCTACATCATTCTTTATTTTGTAATACTGACTTTGCAAGTCAACCATCTGAATTTTTTTCATATAATAAATATTTCTGTAAAAATAAGGAATTTAATATCCTATCAAAAATTTTATTGATTTTGTTTTTATCTTTATACAAATAAATTCTATGAAAAAAATTTTACTCTTTTGTTTCCTAACAGGTTACCTTCATGTTTCCGCACAAACGGAGCTCGTTTTTGTTTTCTTCACAGATAAGCCCAATAAAGCTGCTTTTTATGCAAATCCACTGTCAGAACTCAGCCAGAAATCACTCAACAGGCGCACCGCACTGGGAATACCGCTCAATGATCAGGATGCCCCTATTGAACAGTCTTATCTCCAGAATCTTCAAAATTTAGGATTTACGGTTACAGATTATTCAAAATGGCTCAACGGAGCTGCAGTAAATGCCACTCCAGCTCAAAAAACGTTGTTGCAGTCTCAAACCTTTGTTTTGTCTGTAGAAAGTTTTGCAAGAAACAGTTCAACAACTGTAAAAACAACACCTGGAAAATGGAAAGATGATGCCAGTGTCAATAAAACACTCACGAACTTTAATTATGGTTCCGGTTCTGCACAAATTGACCAGGTTAATATTCGGCCGCTTCACCTCGCAGGTTACACCGGAACAGGAATTTCCATAGCGGTGATTGATGCCGGATTTCCAACAGTGAATACGGGAACTGCTTTTGCAAGATTGTGGACAAATAATCATATCAAAGCATCTTATGATTTTGTTACCAAAACCGGAGACATTTACAATACGGCTCTAAGTCCTCACGGTTCTGTTGTTTTAGGAGTTATCGGCGGATATCTGCAAGATGTTTTTGTAGGAGCAGCCCCTGATGCTGATTTTTATCTTTACCGCAGTGAAAATGCTACTGTAGAAATTCCTGAAGAAGAACTCTATTGGATTGAGGCTGCTGAAGAAGCGGACAGAAAAGGGGTGGAAATTATTACGTCATCATTAGGTTACAATGTTTTTGATGAAAGCCGTTACAATTATACGTATGCCAATATGAACGGAAGTACTTCTTTCATTGCACGCGGAGCAGGAATTGCTGCTGAGAAAGGGATTTTTGTACTTGCTGCTGCAGGTAATTCCGGACAACAGCCATGGCATTATCTTATGACACCTTCTGACAATGATAAAGTATTTTCTATCGGATCAGTAGATTCAGCCGGAAATCCATCCGGATTTTCTTCTTTCGGACCCAACTCTCTTGGAGTGGTAAAACCTGACGGAAGCACACAGGGCACGGGTACCACAACGGTTTATGATAATGCTACCTTAATCGTGAACGGAACTTCTATTGCAACGCCTATTGCTGCCGGAGGAGTAGCCTGTCTTATTCAGGCATTTCCAACGATGAACAGGGAGCAGATCAGAACAAGACTGAGACAGACCGCTTCACTGTATCCTGCCCATTCAGATCAGATAGGATATGGTATTCTTAATTTCGGAAACTTATACAACCTCGTTCTGAATACCTCTGAACTTGTAAAGAAAGAAAAACTTTCTATATTCCCAAATCCTGCTAAAAATATTCTGAACATTGCTTCAGAACAGGAAATACTGTCTTTAGAAATTTATGATAATCTGGGAAGACTCGTCAGAAAAAATTATAATCAAAAATCTATAAAAGTAGAGGATTTTGCAAAAGGAACCTATTATCTGAAAATTCAGACGAAGGATAAGGTTTTGTATGAAAAATTCTTAAAGGAATAACTATTTTATCTCTCGCAAATTAAACAGATTAGGTAGATTCTGATACTGCATGTTATGTTGAACAGGCGAGAGATATTCTTCTAAAAACACATACAATATATTTTGGCTAAAGCCGATGGATTGATTAATAAAAAAAGAATGGGCTAAAGCCCATTCCTATTGATATATTATTGTACAATATGTACAAAACATTTGTATAAAATAACTTAAGCGGAGTTTCGGCTTGCATTGATATTCCCGAATAAAGAACGGGTTACCAGCTTTTCATAAGCTTCTTTATTTCCTTCTCCTTTTTGAATTTTCATTAAAGCGTACTGCTGAATACTCAATAACGGCAGAACAATCTTTTCACGGATTTTCACAGACTTTCTGGACAATGGATCTTCTTCCTGAAGCATTTTGAATCCTGTTAACTCGAGCATGATATCTCTGGAAAGCTCATATTCATTGAAAAGAACATTCCAGAATGCCCCGAATTTCGGATTGTTTTTAATATAATATGTCAAAGGGAAGTAAGATTTATTCATACTCATCATCGAGTTCAGCACTAAGGTTTTAAAGAAATCCGAACCTTTGTACAGCTCTCTTACTTCTTCAAATCTACCCTGCTCTTTCATCTTTTGCATAGCATATCCAAACCCAAAGAATCCAGGCACATTCTGCTTTAATTGTGACCATGAACCTACAAATGGTATGGCTCTCAGGTCTTCAAATTTCAATTCGCTGCCATTTCCTCTTTTTGAAGGACGGCTTCCTATATTGGTTTTTCCATAGTATTCCAGCGTACTCATTTCCTGAAGGTAAGGAACAAACATTGGATGTGCTTTTAAGTCTGAATATTTTTGGTAACTGATATCTGCCAATTCTATGATCAAGGCTCTTTCCTTTTCTGTAAGGTCTTTTTTTGCGTTTTTGAACACGTCATTTTCCACTCCGGCTGTCAGAAGTTGTTCAAAATTGTATTTTGCCTGTTCTTTATTTCCAAAAATACTGGTAATGGTCTGCCCTTGAATGGTGAGTTCTATTTTATTATTTGCAATCGTTTTTCCCTGAGAAGCATAGAAATCGTGGGTTTTCCCTCCTCCTCTTGCAGGCGGGCCTCCTCTACCGTCAAAAAATACGACTTTGATGTTATTCTGCTCAGAGAGCTTAGTCAATACTTCTTTCGCTTTATAAATTTCCCAGTTGGCTTTTAGATATCCACCGTCTTTCGTTCCATCTGAGAATCCAAGCATAATCGTCTGCTGGTTTCCTCTTTTTTCAAGGTGTTTTTTATAGACAGGATTATGATACAGTTCGTTCATTACATGCTCTGCATTGGCAAGACCTTCCATAGTTTCAAAAAGCGGAACAATATCCATATTGATCTCTTCATCTTTATAACCACAGATTTTAAAGAATGCATAAACATTCATCACATCCTTTACAGCATCAGAATTGGAAATAATATAGCGGTTCATTCCTCTTAGGCCATTCAACTTCTGGATTTCTGAGACTTGTGAAACGGTTAACAGGGTATCTTTTACAATATCTTCAAAATCTTCAGCATTTACCGTTTCTGAAACCTGAATCAGTTTATTGAATTTCTCTTCATATTCAGCCTTTTCATTTCCGTACACTTTTGTGTATACCTCATCAATAACTTTCTGATGAATTCTGCTGTCCTGGCGGATATCCAACGTTGCAAAATGAGTTCCAAAGATCATCACACGATCCCTGAAATTAATCAAAAGATCTAAAAACAAAGAGTTATGTTCATTGATTAATATTTTTTCCGCTTCAGAAGCCTTCTTTAAAATATCTTCTGCTTTAATGCTTTTTCCATCAAAAATTGCAGCATATAACTCTTCACTTAACTGCGTTAAAACTTCAGCTACCCCACGGAAACTTAATCTTCTTCTGATAAATTTCAAATGGCTGTAATAAGATTTGAGGATTGCTGAACGAAGTTCTTCCGCTACTCTTTTCGTTACATCCGCAGTGACAAAAGGGTTACCATCCCTATCTCCTCCAGGCCAGAAGCCAAGCTGGATAATATCTTCATGAAGGTGAAAATGCCCGTTCCCGAAAGTCTTTTTTATTTTCGTAAACAGTTCACCGATGGTATCATAATACACATATCTCAGGTAGGAAATAATACTCAGGGCTTCATCTATCGGAGTCGGTTTTTCTTTATTGACAAAAGGAGTCTTCCCCAACTGCTGCAGAAGCATATCAATCTGCGTCACAGAATCACCGGTAATAGCTCCTCTTAAATCCTGGATAATCCTTTGTACTGAACTCGGATAAAACTGAGTAGGGTGCGCTGTAAATACCACCTTTACACTAAAATCTTTTAATTTTTCACGTACTTTTTCAATTTTATGATCCTGAAAAGAACGTTCAAAGAGGTTCGTCACCGTCCCATTATCACTTTCAGAATGCAGGTTTGGAAATGCAGCATCTTCAATACTGTCAAACAAAACAACCTGTCTTTCTATATATTGAATGATCTTAAAAAGCAGTTCCAATTTCTGCTCTTCGTTCTGAAGATCGGTATGGTTTTTAAAGAATTCTTCGACGATATCTTCAGGAGTCTTTCCCGCTTCATATCCGGTTCTGCTTTCTTCATAGAGAAACGGAAGCAGCATCCCGATGTTCGTCATTTTATCATATGGCAGGCTCATAAATAATGAATTGTAGATCTGGAACTTATTTTCCACAATCTGCCTGAATTTTTCTGCGCGTTGGTCGTGTATCATAGTAACAAATGTAAGTGATTTTGAAATTAATTTAATTGACAAATGACAAAAATTGAGACCAAAATGCAAAAAAATAATAGTAATTTTACTCCTCACATCATCCATAATCCATGAAAAAAATATTTACTTTTCTACTCATAGCCTTTTTTTTCATATCATGTGAAAAAGATTGTTATAATGCACCTCTGCCGATCCTTTTTAAGTTTGTGGATTCTAATGATGAAAATCTTATTGCCAATGGAACATTGATAACTTATTCAGTTCAGGACGAAGATAACAATAGTGTACAACTATCCAAAACATCCGACAATATGATCATTGTAGAAAATGTAGGTGCTTATAATGGAACAAAAAAGTATAAATTCTTTTCTAATATTAAAGACTTAGACTTTTCAATACAATCATCAGAATTTAATGGAGGGTGTGATGGCTATCAAATTAATAAATTAACGTTTACAGGTATAGATATTGATGTAACTGCTGAAAAAGGATATTATAAAATTGTATTGGAATAATTCTCTTTGTTAAATTTGCATCGGAAACACATTCTCTATGAAACTCATCATCGCATTTTCCCTGATTCTCTCTAATCTGCTTTACAGTCAGATCAAGGTTCCCGATGATTATAAAAAAATCCCTGATATTCTTGACACGGTAGAATATCTCTATCCCTTCATTGTACCGGATAAAGATTATGCTTACTGGCGCGTTCTCAGCAATGATACAGATTATGAAAAAGCAGTGATCTATGAAAGCCAGGCTCCTGACTTTATGACGATTAATGAACCCGTTCCGGAAAGAGGTTTTTTCCAGAAATGTATAGGGAACAACTGTTTTTCATACGTTCTGGCATGCAAAAATGAAAGATCCGTTTATTTTTCCAATGAGCAGCAACTTAGAGATTTTATCGGAACGGTAGACAATCTTCCTGAAGCTATTTTACTGGCAAAAACATATGGCTACTCCGTTGATACCACCAACAGATTTACCGGAGCTTATAAGATAGAAGACCGTCATATCTCCATGTATCTTATGCAGTCTAAGGGTTGTCCCGCTGTAAAAGAATCTTTTTGGGTTAAAATCAACAGAAGAACCGGAAAAATTGAAGCGAAGAGCAATGGTATTTATGCAAAAGATGAAAACTGTTCTTCTTTGTAATAATTTTTGAGAAAAATAATAAGGCATAAATAGCTTTCATAAAATTGAATAATAGCAATTTTAAAATTTCATTAACTCACATTTCCTTTTTCATTCCGTAAATTTGACTTAAAATAAATTTAGAATAATGCTTAATTTCGAGTTTAAAAACCCAACAAAGATACTTTTCGGGAAAGGCGAAATCGCTAAAATTTCCAACGAAATTCCTAAAGACGCAAGAATATTAATGATTTATGGTGGCGGAAGCATCAAAAACAATGGTGTTTATGACCAGGTAAAAGCGGCCTTGAAAGATCATGAAGTGTATGAATTTGGCGGAGTTCCTGCCAACCCTGAATACGAAGTTTTAATCAATGCTCTGAGCTTTATCAAAGAAAAAAACATTACTTACCTTCTTGCTGTAGGTGGTGGATCTGTAATTGACGGAACGAAGTTTATCTCTGCAGCAGCTCATTATGACGGTGAACCATGGGATATTCTGAGAAAGTCGGTAAGAACATTTGAAGGTCAGGGAATGCCTTTCGGAAGTATTTTAACACTGCCGGCAACGGGTTCAGAAATGAATTCCGGTTACGTAATCTCCAGAAGGGAAACCAATGAAAAATTATCTTCAGGAGGACCTGGACTTTTTCCTCAGTTTTCTGTATTGGATCCGGAAGTTATCCGATCTATCCCAAAAAATCAGATCGTGAACGGAATTACTGATGCCTATACCCATGTTTTGGAACAATATATGACTGCTCCTTCTTCTGCTGACCTTCAGGAAAGAATTGCAGAAAGCATTCTGATCAGTCTTCAGGAAACCGCTCCAAAAGTATTGGCCGATGATTTCAATTATGATGCTGCCGGAAACTTTATGTGGTGCTGTACCATGGCTCTGAACGGACTGATCCAGAAAGGAGTCATTACTGACTGGGCAGTACATGCTATGGGACATGAACTGACTGCTTATTTCGGTATTGATCACGCAAGAACACTGGCTATTATTGCGCCTTCTCATTACCGTTACAACTTTGAAGATAAAAAAGGCAAACTGGCTCAGTACGCTGAAAGAGTTTGGGGAATCAAAGACGGAAGTGTAGAAGAAAAAGCTGAACTGGGAATCAAAAAAATGGAAGAATTTTTCCACAGCCTTCATATCAAAACCAAACTTTCTGAATATACAGAAGACTTCAAAGGAACTGCTGAAAAAGTTGAAAAAGCCTTTACAGACAGAAACTGGTTAGGTCTTGGAGAATACAAAAAACTGACTCCACAGGATGCTTATAAAATTGTAGAAATGAGCTACTAAGGATTTTAAATTCAAGGTTTAAAGTTCGAACTTAATCTAGCAATGTATGATTGGGTCAAAGCCGGATCATCCATTAATTTATATAGAAAGCGGGTTTCCACCCGCTTCTTTTCATTTTAGCAGTCACTATATTTTAAAATCAATTTTTCATTTTCTGACTGATTTATATGGGTAAAAATACCGATAATCTTCTCAAAATTATTTAATTTACAAACATTTGTTTAAAAAATCATTATTTCATTATAGATATTTCAAATTTATTTATATTTTAGCATATTCTTAAATTTGTGAAAATGAAAAAACAGCTACTTTTATTTGCCTTTTCTGCCCTGGCACTTACTTCTTGTAAAGATGACAATCTCGAAGCTTACGATATGGATATCATGAAGGGAGATTGGAAGGAAGTTAAAAGGGAAGTAATTTCCGGAAAAGATAATAAAACAGTGCTTTATACTGAAACTTTAACAGGATGCGCAGCTAAAAATACTCTTTTCTTAAGAACAGACTATTATGTAAGCTACACAGCATATACGGGAACAGGTGCAGATTGTACCCCATCGGAAAAAACTGAAGGAAGATATACCTACGATGTTGATTCAAAAGTGATTGGAATTAAACTTGGTGACGAAGGTTCTGTAAACTACAGAATTGATGTCTTGACAGGCAAAGAACTTAAACTTGCACAGCAATCAGGGATCTTTGATATGGATGGAGATAAAATTCCTGACATTCCTTACGTTACTTACAAAAGATAAATCATAGACTCCCGCTAATCGGGAGTTTTTTATTACTTTTATATCTAATTTAAAACTGAATATAATGAAGAAGATTCTATCAGCATTTCTATTGCTGTATTTTGCTATTGCCTTTTCTCAGGAGAAAAAACCGATGTTCTGGCAGGATATCCAGGAGTTTAAAAAACTGGATCAGCAAAACCCGCCTCAAAAGGATGCGATCCTGTTTTTGGGAAGCTCATCATTTACAAAATGGACTGATATAGCAGATTATTTTCCGGGTAAAACAATTATCAACAGAGGATTCGGAGGTTCAAGACTTACTGATCTTAATGATTTTGCGAATGATCTTTTAGCTCCTTATCAGCCCAAACAGATCATCATTTACTGTGGGGAAAATGATTTTGCAGACAATCATCAGCTAAAAGCAAAAGTGGTAGTGAACCGCTATAAAGCTTTTTATAAAAAAATACGTGAAAGATTTCCTAATATTGAGATCGATTATATCTCCATTAAATATTCTCCGAGCAGAGAAGTGATCTGGCCACAGATGAAAATTGCCAACAAAAAAATTGCTGCTTTTATGAAGAAAGAGCCTAATGCAGAATTCATTGACGTAACGAAAGCAATGGAAGATGCTAACGGAAATGTAAGAAAAGATATTTTTGTAGAAGATATGCTTCATTTTAAGCCTGAAGGATACAGAATCTGGACGAAGATCATCACTCCTTATCTGAAATAAACTACAACCCATGATAAAAAAACCAATAACCACTTTATTTTTCATTTTACTGTATTCTCTTGCATTTTCTCAGAAGAAACCTAATGAAACAACGATTCTTCAGGAACTTTCAGAGAAAGCCTGTAAATGTGCTGATTCTATTTCTCTGTCAAACCGAAAGAAAGAAGATATCATAAAAGATGTTCATGAATGTATTGACAAATATACAGGAGCACTTCAGATATCAACCCTTTTGAAAGGAGCAGAAAAACAGGCAGAAAAGACAACGGAAGTGAATGGAAAAAAAGAGATTAACCTGACTTTTAATACGAATAAGAATTCACAGCAGTATAAGGACAGCTATAATGAGCTTGAGCGTTATCTGATGCAACACTGCGAAAGCGTACAAAAAGCTACCCAAACTACTGAAACCAGCTATGACAAGTTCTCAAAGAATGATACAGCAATTAATTTTTACCAGAAAGCTGTTGACGCATCCAAGCAAGAAAACTGGAAGGAGGCCATTCAGAATTATGAGCAGGCTGTAAAGATTGATCCAAAATTCATTTATGCATGGGATAATCTGGGAATCTGTTATAGAAGAGTTGGAGAATATGATAAAGCTCTTAATGCTTATAAACAGTCATTGGCTGCTGATCCAAAAGGCAAAATGCCTTTGCAGAACATCGCAATAACGTATGTTTATAAGAAGGAATACCAGAAAGCTATTGATGCCTATAACGATTTTGATAAAATATATCCTGGTGATCCGGAAGTTTATTATGGAATGGGACAGGTTTATTTTACTTATCTGAAGAATAATGAGAAAGGTCTTGACAATATTTGTAAAGCTTACAGGCTCTATTCCGAACAGAAATCTCCTTACCGATCAGATGCCGAAAAAATGATCGGATATATTTACAAGAGTATGAAAGAAGAGGGCAAAACAGATAAGTTTAAGGAAATTTTAAAGAACAATAACATTCAATTTGATTAAAAAATAAAAACTCCCAATTTGGGAGTTTTTTATTTTATTTCTTTCTTTTTGATTTTGATATTGCTTTCTGCTGAGATCTGTTGGCTCCAAACTTCTTAGGTGCTTTTCTTTTGGAAGGACCACCCCAGTTTTCTTTTGTATTTTTAGCCTTCTTCTCATGGAATGCTCCTCCTCCATCATTCAGTTTTACCTGAGCAGGATTCTTCATGACAATCTGATCTTCTTCAGCTGCAATCTTTTTAGGATTGATCTTAACGTCTTCCGGGAATTCATTATACTTCAGCTCCTTATCCATCAATAGTTCAATATCAAGAATCAAAGGTTCTTCTTTTTTAGTAACAAAAGTAATTGCCTTACCGTCTTTGTCTGCTCTACCCGTTCTACCAATTCTGTGGATATATTGCTCCGGAATATCGGGTGTTTCAAAGTTGATCACATGGGTAATGCTTGAAATATCAAGACCTCTTGCCATTACGTCCGTAGTAATCAAACCTCTTACTTCTTCGTTCTCAAAGCTTTTCATAGCCTTAAGTCTGTAGTTTTGAGATTTATTGGAGTGAATCACATCAAACTGACCAGGGAAAAGCTCATCAATCTTAGTAAAGAGCAGGTCGGCATGTCTTTTATTATTATTAAAAATCAACACTTTAGACATATCTGCATTATTTTTCAGCAAATGTTCAAGTAAATTGATCTTGGTATTAAAGTTTTCAACCTTATAGGCAGTCTGTTCAATTTTTTCAAGCGGAGTTCCTGATTTTGCCAATGAAATTTCTATTGGATTTGCAAAATATACATCCAACATTTCATCTACAGCTTCCGTCATCGTTGCAGAGAAAAGAATATTCTGTCTCTTCGCTTTCATCATTTCAAAAATGTGAGTAAGCTGTGGTCTGAAACCTAAGTTAAGCATCTCATCAAATTCATCGATAATCAGCTTCTGTACTTCTTTCAGAGAGATGGCATTGTCTATGGAAAGGTCCATCACTCTTCCCGGTGTTCCTACCAAAATATCACAACCATTGTTGAACAATAGCTTTTGAGTGTTGATATTTTTTCCACCGTATATTCCGATCACTCTTGCTGTGATGTTTTCTGTCAGTTTTTCAAGGATTTCAGTTACCTGTACCACCAATTCTCTTGTAGGAACAAGCACCAAAACAGTTGGATTTCCTGTCTTGCTGTATTTCCATGTTTTCAGAACGGGTAAAAGATAAGCTAATGTTTTCCCGGTTCCTGTTTGTGCAATTCCCATTACATCTCTTCCTGAAAGAATAGGTTTTATGCTCTTCTCCTGAATCGGGGTAGGTTCAAATAATTCCAAATCCGCTAAAACATCAAGAATTTTAACCGGAAGGTCAAAATCCGCAAAAGTGAGTTTTTCCATTTTGCAAAGATAGGCATTTAATTAGAAGTTGAAAATCAGAGGTGGCAGATATTAGTCAGCAGGCTATAGGGAGTAGCTCTCTGATTATAGGAAATCACTACCAAATACATTGATATTTCCAGCAAGAAAGAACAACCAGCAACACGTTAACATTCTAATTTACCTTAACACTTTTACTGATAATTTTAATATCATCATCGATCCATTTACTGGAGGTAACAATAACATAGCCTTTCTTTTTCGGATCCTTTTTGATGGGAAACTTATCCTCTTCCCATTGATTACAATGTGTTGAAATAGGTGACAATAATGGTTTCCAGCTTGCTTTAGTTAAAGTATATACGTAGAATGGATGCCAGCAACTGGTACACCAATTGGGATAAAAACCAATTTCGTCTTTCCCGTCACCATTAAGGTCTCCCAAATTATACAAGCTTCCCTGGTTGGCAGGTGAAACAATTATTGGGGCGATACTTTTATCGCTGAAGTAAATAGTGGTCTCACATTTTCCTTCACATTCATCACCGCAGTCACTTACTTTTGTATAGGCATATTCTTTTGTTCCGTTTCCGTCAAAATCTCCCTGGACTTTTTCTTCATTTCCTTGCTGAGCAAAACAATACGAACTAAAGAAGGTCATTGCAGTTATAATAAGTGTTTTCATTGTAGGTTTTGGTTTTTATATGCGGCTTACTTTCTTGTAACTCTTAGCAAAAGGATCAGAACTAATATCATTGAGAAAATAAAGCCCAGAACAGCCACCAAAGACAACTCCCCGATTCTTGGTCCGGATTCTGAAGAAAAAACAATAGCCGTTGCAATGATATTGGCTCCTAAAACCATGGCCAGAATCAGATTGACAACACTTGATTTGATCAGCTGGTTGGTTTTGTCTATATTTTTGATCTCACTGGATACTGTAAATTTGTTTTCATCTAGTTTCTGAAGCACAGAACGAAGCTCTTTCGGGATTTCATCTACATTATCCGTAAAATTCATCATCCGGTCCATTCCTGTTTTTAAAAGATTCTTAGGATTTATTTTCTTGGTGAAAATCTTTTTCGTGTACGGATGAAGACTTTTCACGATATCCAGATCAGGATTAATACTCCTTCCAACTCCTTCTATCAGGCTTATTCCTTTGAATAAAAGATAGAAATAATCCGGCATATAAAGTCTGTTGTCCTTCAAAATATCTTTCATCTTGTTAATGATCACCTGCACATTAATATCCTGCAATGACGAGCTGTGTACAAAATTCAGGATTTCTTCAACATCATTTTCAAACCGTCTTTCATCGGGAATCTCATAGCTTATGGCCATTTTTTTAAGGGAACGAACTATTTTATGTGAATTTTTAGCTACAAAACTTACGATAAGGCTTTCAAGAATTTCTTTATCATTGGGCTGAATTTTCCCAACCGCCCCGAAATCAATAAAAACGATTTTACCATCTTTCTTTACCAGAATATTCCCGGCATGAGGATCGGCATGGAAAAATCCGTAATCTAAAATCTGAGAAACAAATAACCTTAATCCTGCTTCAGAAACTTTTACAGGATCAATACCATTGGCTAATAGAAGGGATTTATCTGTAACCTTGATCCCATCAATGAATTCCATGCAAAGAATATTATTGTTGGAAAACTCTTCGTAGACTTTTGGAACATAGGTTTCTTTATTATTTTTAAAATTAAGTCGGAACTGCAGGATATTGTTCCTTTCATTAGTCAAGGAAACTTCTTCCAGTAATGATCTTTCAAAGGTAGAAATGGCCTGCTTCAGATTGAGCTTCTCTCCTATTTCTGAATAGGCAGATATCAGCTTTTCAATATCTTTGATCAAAAGTAGGTCGTCTTCAATAACAGACTGTACGTCGGGTTTTCTCAATTTTAAAATCACAGGACTGCCATCTTTCAAAACAGCTTTATACACCTGAGCAATGGAAGCTGTAGCCAACGGTTCTTTCTGAATTTCCAGGAAATAATCTTTCACGGAAATATTAAACTCACTTTCCAGCGCTTCTTCTACGTCCATATCTACTGTTTCCACTTTATCCTGAAGCTTCTGCAGCTCCTGGATCAGTTCCGGCGGTAAAAGATCTTCCCTGTTACTGAATGTCTGGCCAAGCTTTACAAAGGTAGGCCCCAGTTCCTCAAGAGCCAGTCTTATTCTTTCGTAAACGGTTCCTTTTGAAATAATTTCATCCGAATTGGCAGTTTCTTCCTGCTTATTCCCTCCATTCATCCTTGCCAGCATATCTTTGAATCCATATTTACTCAGTACGGAAATCAGTCTTGCGGATCTTTTCAGTTTTCTTTGCGGCTTGTCAAACATAGTCTATCAATAGTAAGTGCAATTTACTCCAAAAATTGTTCCTTTATGAAAAGAATTATCATAGCAATATCAAGACATTAAATTAAAAACAATAACATATAATCAATATTTTAAAGAATTAAATACACCAATAATCACTAAAAAATTCATATATCATAAAAATTAATATATTTACAGCGTACAAATAAAACAAACCAAAAGTATTAGAACATGAAAAATTTACGTAACAACAAACTTTCAAGAGAGCAATTAAAAGGAATTGCAGGAAACGGAATCATTATCGGAAACTGTTCCAACCAGTGCTGTCCTACAGACGGAAGACCAAAATGTCCAAGACTGATCTGCCCTGCAGTGGTATGTCCTGAGTACATGTAATTTACTCTAATAAATAACAATAAAAGTGATAAAAATTAGCTTTTATTGTACACCATTACACTAATCAAAAAATATTCAAAATGAAAAATTTACGCAACAACAAACTTTCAAGAAAGCAATTAAAAGGGGTTATAGGAAGTATAGCCATCAACTGTACGTATGAGTGCTGTCCTACTGACGGAAGACCAACATGCCCATGGCTAATGTGTCCTGACGTAGTATGCCCAGAGTATATGTAAGATTAGATTTTACACAGAACTATATAGTACCCGAAGAAATATTCTTTGGGTATTTTTTTTGCTTCAAAAAATGCCTATGTGTCAAAATTTATGGCACGTTATTTCTATCTAAAACAATAAAAAAACACATCTAAATATTTAATTATCAAACAATTACATAAAAACACTTTAAAACGAGAATTAAATTCATAATCATATTCAATTAACAACAAACCATTAATTTAATTACAACACTATGTTAAAAAAAATTATTTCAGCTGGTCTTATATTATCAGCAGTTGTGTTTACAACACAAGTAAAAGCTCAGGTAGCATCAGCTCATTCTATTGCGGAAGTAGCCACAAAAGAAATGAGTTATTTAGGCCTTACAGCATCGCAGGTGGGTAAAATTGAAGAAATCAATAAAACTACGGCAGATGCACTTATTGCTCTTGACAGCAAAGCCGGTGATAATAGCAGTTCCCAAAACAACAAAGTAATTGCTGATGAGTTTGTAGGTATCATTGCCCAGCGTCATCAGGCACTGGGACAAATCCTTACCCCGGAACAGATGGCAGTGGTAAAACAGGACAGGGCAGAAAAGATTGCGCTTTTCAGAACATTACTGATGATCCCAATCCTGGATCTTACTGAAAAACAGGTTGAGCAAGCCTACGAGATCAACTTCAAAGGGGTTCAGGAAGTTCAGAAAGATTTTGGAAAGCGCCTCAATAAGAAAAATACAGGTCCTGCAGATGCTGACAGCAATAAGGCAAAAAAGGTTATTATCAGTGATTTTAAAGCACTGGATAAAGATTTTAAAAAGATCTTAAGTCCTGAACAATTTGAAGTTTATAAAAACAATCAGGATTTAATTAGAGAATCGGCTAAGAAAGGATAGTTTAATCTGTTTGAATAATTAAAATTCCGGGGCAGCTAGCTGCCCCGGAATTATTTTATTTAAGATAGGTATCATAGAGATCTCTTCTGCGGTCTTTCATCACCTGAACAGAGCCATTGTGATGAAGATCTTTTAAAAGGTTCAGATCTACGTCAACAATCAGAGTCATTTCTGTATTCGGAGTCGCTTCTCCTTTTACCGCATTAGACGGAAACGCAAAATCGGAAGGGGTAAATACGGCAGCCTGTCCGAACTGAATGTCCATATTATTTACCTTGGGAAGGTTTCCTACACAACCGGCAATCGCTACATAACATTCATTTTCTATGGCTCTCGCAGCAGCACAGTGACGCACTCTCATGTAAGCATTTTGGGTATCCGTCAGATAAGGAACGAATAAGATTTTCATGCCCTGATCCGCTAAAATCCTTGGTAATTCCGGGAATTCTACGTCATAGCAGATGACAAGACCTATTTTACCACAGTCAGTATCAAAAACTTTAATTTCATTTCCTCCTTTCATCCCATAGTATCTCTTTTCGTTCGGGGTAATGTGAATTTTTCTGTATTCATCCATACGGCCGTCGCGGTGAAGAAGATAACTTACATTATATAAATCATTATTATCACTATCAAAAACGGGCATACTTCCGGAAATAATATTCACGTTGTAACTGATCGCCAGTTCTGAGATTTTTTCTTTGATCTGTTCAGTAAGTTTAGACAATTCTATCATACTGTCTCTTTCTGAAAGATTATTAAAAGGTGCCAGCAAAGGCGTGTTGAACAGTTCCGGGAAAAGCACAAAATCAGATTTATAATCTCCCATCACATTCACAAAGAATTCTACCTGTTCATAAAAGGCATCGATATCTTTGAAAGTCCTCATTTGCCACTGAACCAATCCAAGACGGATAATGCTGTCCTGCATCGTATTCGGTTTTCGGCTGTAATAGATGTTATTCCATTGCAAAAGAACTGCATTTTCCCTGGAAGCTTCATCTTCCGGAAGGTACTTTTTCAGAATCTTTATCGGAAGAAAATTATTGGAAAGCTGGAAAGATAGTACCGGGTCATAGATCTCTTTATCTCTTACTTTTCGGATATAATTTCTTGCGGAAAGCTCGTGGCTGTATTTGTGATAATTCGGGATTCTTCCTCCCAGAATAATGGATTTTAAGTTTAATAATTCACAAAGTTCTTTTCGGGCATCATACAACCTTCTTCCCAGACGGAGTTCACGAAATTCCGGATCTACAAAAACTTCAATTCCGTAAAGGACATTTCCTGTTGAACTATGGGTATTGAACGTATAATTTCCCGTAATATCACTATAGGTATGATCATCCCCGAATTCTTCGTAATTAACGATTATGGAAAGTGCCACAGCAGCCAGTTTCCCATCTACTGTAATACAAATCTGTCCATTAGGGAATATTTTTGTCAGTTTATCAATACTTTTTTTGGACCAAATGGACTCCGACATTTGCGGGTAGGCCCTTTTCATCGTTTCCGCCAGTTCATTATAATCCTGAAGGGTCAGGTTTCTTGTTTCTATTTGCATTTGATGTAATTTTACTTAAATTTAGTGAAAATATTTTATTTAAATCCTTATATAAAAGTACTTTCCAACCATTTATATAAAAATTAACAGTGGATATTACCGAAACTTTACAAACAGCAGTTCATTCAAATAATTACTGGAAACATTCTGACTTCAGCTCTGTAATGGAGGTACTTTCATTTCATTATGACCTTCATATAGAAATGGATACAGAAAAAATTACGGCTCTGCACTTAGGAAATAAGCCCATCGGATATATCTGTTTGAATTATCCTCTGATTTTTATAGAGAATCAATATGCTTTACAAGTAAAAAATCTTCTTCATACATTTCATGATATAGAATACATTATGGTCAATACTCTATCTCATCCATATCTATCTGTAGATCCTGAGATTTATAATGCTTATTTTGATTTTATGGAAAACTTGAATGCTTTTTCTGCTGAAGATTTTTACTTTTACAATGTCGTTTAAAAAAACAAATGATGTTAATATTTTTATTAGCTAATGAAACCATATGCATATGCATTAACCTTAATTATAAGTGTCACGATTATTTTTATTTTAAGAATTTTTTATGCAGACACATCAGTCAATGTTTCACATAATTTAAACTTGTTTTCAGTATCTGAAATAAAACCTCAGGAAGCAAAAAGTTTTATTTACTTTTATTTAATGGTGACAATGTTAGTAAATTATCTTATTTTCCATAAGCATATACTCTTTAAGCTGGTGTATTGTTTATTAATTAGCATGAATATTTTACTGATCATTTCTTCATTAAAACAGTTTTAATAGATTTGATGAAAATACACTCAAAATTTAGAAAAAAAAGACAAATCAGTCAATTTAAATGATGAAGAAAGCCTTCAAATACTTAATCATAGGTACAATAAGTATATTATTTTTTGTTTATATATTTCTACCGTTTGCTTCCAATTATATTGGCTGGTATGGTTATAGTAAATGGAAATACAGAATAGGTACGGATAGCATACAAGAGTCCAAAAATAGACATGTTTTTGTAAAGCACCTGAATTATAAAATCATAGATTCTGCAGGTTTTAAAAATTTTCGTTTTATTCCTTATTTGGAAAAAGGATTTAAATTTGGCAAGCATTCATCAGAAGAAACCCAAATTATCCAAAACTCTTTATACCCATATAACATCTGCTATGAAAGGAATTTAAAGGACTCTATTGTTTTGCGTTTTACAGAAGATAGTGTGAAAAAATTAGACAGTTCAGATGTTGCTTGGGGATATTCAAAAACACCATATTTAAAAGATACTCTTACCATGATTATTGAAGGACCTCGTCAACCTACCGGATTAATAAAAATTTGGTAGGTAAAATTTCATATAATTTATCCATGAAACCATATGCATTAACCTTAATTATAAGTGTCACTATTATTTTTATTTTAAGATTTTTTTATCCTGACTCAATAATCAATCTTTCCCATAACGTAAACCTATTTTCAGTATCTGAAATAAAAGCTCAGGAAGTTAAAACCTTTGTTTATTTATATTTAGCCGGATTAGTATTTTTAAATTATCTTATCTTCCATAAGCGTATACTATTCAAGCTGATATATTGCTTGCTAATTGCTTTAAATATTTTACTGATCATTTCTTCATTAAAACAGTTTTAACAAAAAAAATCCCACCCAAAGCGGGCAGGATTTGTATTTAAAATTCAAGTCAAAAATTATTCCCACTCAATAGTTGCAGGTGGTTTGCTTGAAATATCGTAAGCTACTCTGTTGATTCCTCTTACTTCGTTGATGATTCTGCTGGAAACAGTATCCAAGAATTCGTAAGGAAGTCTGCTCCACGTTGCTGTCATAAAGTCGATGGTATTGGCAGAACGAACTACAGCTGTGTATTCGTAAGTTCTTTCGTCTCCCATTACTCCTACAGATTTTACCGGAAGAAGCACTACAAATGCCTGAGATACTTTTTCGTAAAGGTCATTTTTGTATAATTCTTCGATGAAAATATCATCAGCTTCCTGAAGGATTCTTACTTTTTCAGCATCTACAGCGCCCAATACTCTGATTCCTAATCCAGGACCTGGGAAAGGGTGTCTGTATACCATGTGGTGAGGAATACCTAATTCTTCTCCTACTCTTCTTACTTCGTCCTTGAAAAGCTCTCTTAGAGGCTCTAATAATTCGAACTCCATATCTTCAGGAAGTCCTCCAACGTTGTGGTGAGACTTGATTACTGCAGAGGGTCCGTTTACAGACTGGCTTTCGATAACATCCGGGTAAATAGTCCCTTGTGCAAGGAATTTAGCGCCTTCAATTTTGTG
The DNA here is from genome assembly GCF_002979755.1 of Chryseobacterium culicis. Lineage (NCBI taxonomy): Bacteria > Pseudomonadati > Bacteroidota > Flavobacteriia > Flavobacteriales > Weeksellaceae > Chryseobacterium > Chryseobacterium culicis. The sequence continues at coordinate 191,829 of NZ_PCPP01000003.1, forward strand.
AGATTCTTCATCAAAAACATGGATAAATTCGTTTCCGATAATTTTTCTTTTTGCTTCAGGATCATCTACTCCGGCTAATTTAGTAAGGAATCTTTCCTGAGCATCTACCATTTTAATGTTCATATGGAAATGTTCTCCATACTGATCCATTACTTTTTTACCTTCATCTTTTCTCAATAATCCCGTATCTACGAAGATACAAGTCAACTGATCACCGATTGCTTTGTGGATCAAAACAGCGGCTACAGAAGAGTCTACTCCTCCTGAAAGACCAAGGATTACTTTGTTGTCTCCTACTTTCTCACGGATTTCCTCTACTGTTTTTTCGATATAGTTCGTCAGTTTCCAGTTTTTCTCTGAGTTACAGATTCCGAAAACAAAGTTTTCAAGCATTTTTCCTCCTTCTTCAGTATGAGAAACTTCAGGGTGGAACTGAACGCAGAAGATTTTTTGATCTTCATTAGAAATGGAAGCAATTACTCCTGATTTTGCGTTTAATTCAAAGCCTGCAGGCAATTCTCCTACTTCGTCAAAGTGGCTCATCCAAACAACAGAGTTCTGAGTCACTCCTTTTAATAAAGAGCTTTCTTTAACGATCTCAAGGTTGGCTTTACCATATTCGCCTTTTTCGCCTTTGTTTACTTTTCCTCCTAAAAGGTGAGCAGTCATCTGCATCCCATAACAGATTCCCAAAACAGGAACTCCTTGTTCGTATAATTCTTTTTCAACCAGGTGAGCATTTTCTGCATTCACAGAACTTGGTCCACCGGAAAGGATAATTCCTTTTGGCTGTTTTGCTAAAATATCTTGTAATGGTGTATTGTAAGGCAAGATTTCAGAATATACACCCATCTCACGGATTCTTCTTCCGATAAGTTGGTTGTACTGGGATCCGAAATCTAAAATAATAATACCGTTGTTCATTTTGAATTATGATTTATAAATTATAAATAATGAGGATTCTTTTGATTATTTAATTGTATTAGAGATTCACTGTACTTTTGTCATTCCGTAGGAATCTCAACAATAAGAGATATGGAAGGTTAGATTCCTACGGAATGACAAAGCCTGGATCATATCTGTTCATCAAAATATTCACTCAAAAACTGTTTCAGCAATTATTTAGGTTTGGGCTAAAGCCCAATTCTATCACTATTTACTATAATCAATCGGGCTAAAGCCCGATCCTATTGATGGAATATAAAACCTAAAAAAAATCTGCGGCTTATTGCTAAACCCTGTTGTTTATTCAAACGTTTTACAAAAAAAGACTTGGAACAGCTCCAAATCTTTTTTCGTGATTTTTATTAAAACTTTCCGATGTCTTCTCTGTAGAAGCCGTAATCGAAATGTACATGACCTGCATCTTCGTAAACTTTTTTGCGGGCATCTTCGTAGGTAGCTCCTGTAGCCACAATGTTCAGTACTCTACCGCCATTGGAAACCACTTTATCTCCTTTGCTAACTGCTCCGGCGTATAATAGTTTACTGTGTTTCAGCTTCTCTTCTCCTGTAATTTCGAAACCAATTTCGATGTTTCTCGGATAACCTCCAGAACACATTACAAGACAAACAGCTTTTTCATCTTTAAATTTAAGTTCAATGTCTTTTCCTTCCATACAGTCCTGGATCACATCAAGAAGATTGTTTTCCATCAATGCCATCAATACCTGAGTTTCAGGATCTCCGAATCTCATGTTGTATTCAAGAAGGTAAGCTCCGTTTTTCGTAACCATCAATCCGAAGAAGATGATTCCTTTAAATCCGAAACCTTCTGCTTTAAGACCTGTAATGGTAGGTTCTAAGATATTTTTCTCAAAATCTGCATAATGTTCCTGAGTAAATTCCGGGCTTGGTGCTACGGAACCCATACCTCCTGTATTGGGTCCTGTATCTCCGTTTCCGGCTTTTTTATAATCTTTTGCTGCTACACACGGGAATAGTTTCTCACCGTTAGAGAAAGCAATGATAGAAGCTTCAAAACCTTGTAAATATTCTTCAATAACTAAACGAATACCAGCATCTCCATAGATTCTTCTGATCATGAAATCATGGATGGTAGCTTCAGCTTCTTCAAGGGTGTCACAAATAACCACACCTTTACCACCAGCTAAACCACTGGCTTTGATTACCAAAGGATACTGCTGTGTCTGCACATATTCTTTAGCTTCGTTATATGAATCAAATACCACAGCTTTAGCTGTTTTGATATCATAGGTCTGCATAAATTTCTTAGAGAAAGCTTTACTTCCTTCCAGGCTTGCTACTTTTTGAGTAGGCCCGAAAACCTTAAGATCATGCTTTTTAAATTCGTCCTTGATACCCGCTACAAGAGGAGCTTCCGGACCTACGATCGTAAGATCAATCTTTTCTTTAATAGCGAAATCTCTAAGTTCTTTGATTTCTGATAAATGAACATTTTTCCCTATTACATCGGTAGTAGCATTCCCGTTGGCAAAAAACATTTTAGAAATTCTTGAGTCATTCTGAAGCTTTGCCGCTAAAGCAGATTCTCTACCGCCTTCACCTATGATTAATATTCTCATACTTTATTTATTATCTAGTCTTATTTTACAAATATATAATTTTGAATGCTAAAAATACAATCCCTAATTATTTTTTAATTCTATTTTAATTAGTGGAAAAAGTGTCTAACACCTGTAAACATCATTGGAATATTGTGCTCGTTTGCAGCCTCAATACTATCCTGGTCTTTTACACTTCCACCTGGCTGAATAATTGCCTTGATACCTTCCTGAGCGCAGAAATCTACTACATCACGGAAAGGGAAAAATGCATCTGAAGCCAGTACCAAATCTCCGGAGAATTTTTCTTTTGCTCTTTCGATAGCCTGCTGAGTCGCCCAGATTCTGTTTACCTGTCCGCCACCAATACCGAATGCCTGAATTCCGTTGGAAACTACAATTGCGTTTGACTTCACATATTTTACTACTCTCTGAGAGAAAAGTAATGCCTTTTTCTGCTCTTCTGTAGGCTGTACTTCTGTTACCACTTTGATATCATCCGAGAAGTGAAGGTCATTATCCTGAACCAAGATACCACCGTCTACTTTCACCCAAGTCTGTTTATCAGAAACAGGGTTTACGATTTTGATGATTCTCAGGTTTTTCTTTTTTCTTAAAATTTCAAGAGCTTCTTCATCAAATTCAGGAGCCATTACAATTTCAAGGAAAGTTTTGTTTAATTCTTCAGCTGTTGCTGCATCGATCTTATAGTTCATTGCAACAATTCCGCCAAAGATAGAAACCGGATCACATTCAAATGTTTTTTGATATGTCTCCAGTGCTGAAGTTCCAATAGCAACTCCACAAGGAGTAGAATGTTTTACCGCACAACAAGCCATTTCTTCTTTGAACTCAGTAACTACTTTCCAGCAAAGGTCCATATCACGAAGATTGTTGAAAGAAAGTTCTTTACCACCCAGCTGTTCAAAGTCTTTCATCGCTCCGTTCTCGAAAGTAGAAACGTAATAAGCAGCCGTCTGGTGAGGGTTTTCTCCGTATCTTAAGTCAGCAACTTTTTTATAAGAAGCATTCAGGTAAGTAGGATATTCCTCATCTAAAAGCATTCTTGAAATTGCGGCATCATATGCAGAGGTAAGGTTGAATACTTTTCCTGCCAGTTTTTTACGGGTTTCAATGTAAGTATCCCCGTTTTGCTCCATTTCGATTTTCACTGCTGCATAATCTTCAACATCAGTGATTACCGTTACAGAATCAAAATTTTTAGCTGCAGAACGAAGCATTGAAGGGCCTCCGATATCAATAAACTCTACTTTTTCATGTAAAGAAATGTCTTTGTTTACATTTTCAAAGAAAGGGTAAAGGTTTACGATTACCATGTCAATCAGACCAATTCCGTGTTCCTGAACGGTTTTCATGTGCTCTTCGTTGCTACGAACAGCCAACAATCCTCCGTGAACTTTTGGGTGTAAAGTTTTCACTCTTCCATCCAACATTTCAGGGAAATTGGTTACCTCATCAATCTGAATAGGATTTAAACCAGCGTCTTTCAAATGTTTGAACGTTCCTCCTGTAGAGATCAACTCATAATTCTGAGCTTCCAAAAACTGCGCGAATTCAATTAATCCACCTTTGTCAGAAACACTGATTAAAACTCTCTTTTTACTCATTTTACTTTCAATTTTTTACTTTTTACAGCTATTTCAAACTGTGTCCGGGTCTTTCACCTCCGAACTTACTTTTATTTTTACTTAGATTTCTTTTTATTAATGTAACAATGTATCAGTCTAGCAATGTAACAATACCTTTAACATTGGTAAACTGGTAAATCGTTAGATTGTTACATTATTTATTTCCCAGGACCTTATTGATCGCTATAGGAAATATCTCATATTCAATCTGGTGGACTTTCTGAGCCAGTGTTTCAGGAGTATCATCAGCAGTCACTTCAAAAGACTTCTGAAGAATAGGTTCTCCCTCATCAATGCCCGGCGTTACAAAATGTACAGTCGCCCCACTCTCTACTTCTTTAGCTTCAATCACAGCGTTATGAACATGATGTCCCCACATTCCTTTTCCTCCAAATTTCGGAAGTAATGCCGGATGAATGTTGATAATTTTTCCGTTCCAGTTTTCACAAAACTCAGGTTTCAGAATGGATAAAAACCCTGCCAATACGATTAAATCTGTATTTTCCGGGATGATTTTACCCAATTCGCTGCTGAAGTTTTTTCCTCTCGGAATCAGAACGTTTTCTATGTTATGATTTTTTGCTCTTTCCAATCCGAAACATTCTCTGTCGGCAATCACTAAAGATACTTTTGCATTCTGGATTTCTCCATTATCAATGGTATCAATGATTCTCTGCAGATTGGTTCCTGAACCGGATACAAGCACAACGATGTTCTTCATATTTTTTTGGCAGCTTTGTCAAGGTGTAGAACCTTGACAAGGCTTTGAATATTGTTAACTAGCCCCGATTGCAGCGACATCCTTTTTTGTGGCGGCCGCAGCGAAGCGGAGGCCGTAACAAAAAAGATACAGCGGAAAGCGGGAGTAAGCTCCTAAAATTTTAAATCTATCTTTTCACTTCCTTCTGTGATTTCTCCGATTTCGTAAGCATCATCTAAAAGGTGTAATACTTTTTCAGCATGTTCAGCATCTACAACGATTACCATCCCTACACCCATATTGAATGTTCCGTACATTTCCTCACGGGCTACTCCACCTCTTTTTTCCAACTCAAGCATTACACTAGGAATTCTGATTTTTGATTCGTCAATAGAAGCACAAAGTCCTTCAGGAATAATTCTTGGAACGTTTTCGTAAAGACCACCTCCTGTAATGTGAGCAATTCCGCTTACTTTTACTTCTTCCAATACTTTATGAATATCTTTATAGTATAATCTTGTAGGAACAAGAAGTGTTTCATATAAAGGTTTTCCTTCAAACTCTTCTTCAAAGTTCGGGAATACTTTTCTTACTAAAGAGAATCCGTTTGAGTGGAATCCTGAGCTTGGCAATGCAATAATTTTGTTACCTGCTTTAATGGTAGAACCGTCAATGATCTGGTCTTTTTCTACGATTCCTACACAGAATCCGGCAACATCATAATCTCCAGGCTGGTACATTCCCGGCATTTCAGCAGTTTCTCCACCAATCAGTGCACAGTTGTTATCCTTACAAGCTTCCACCATTCCTAAAACGATTTCTGCAGCGATTTCTGAATCAAGCTTTCCACAAGCCAGATAATCTAAGAAGAATAAAGGTTTTGCTCCGTGGCAAAGAATATCATTGGCACACATTGCGAAGCAATCTACCCCGATAGAATCATATTTTTTGGTATCTAAAGCTACTTTCAGCTTTGTTCCTACTCCATCTGTTCCTGATACAAGAACCGGATTTTTATATCCACCGATTTCATAGAAAGCACCAAAACTTCCCAAATGATTCAATACATTGGAATTGTGGGTTTCACCGACCGCTTTTTTGATCTTGTCAACCGTTTTGTATCCTTCTTCTTTGTCTACTCCTGCTGATTTGTAAGTGTTGCTCATGTCTGCTTAGATTTTTAGATTTCAGATTTCAGATTTCATACTATTTATGATCTAGTAACGGCTTCTGGAGTCTTCTTATCTTTTAATATTTCAATTACTTTTATACTCGATTTTAGAAAACAAAAAAGCCGACAATCTTTTCAGATTATCGGCCGTTATTTTATCTCAGAATTTCAGAGCCCACAACTTTCCCTTTATGAGAAAAACATTGTTTATAGGAGGTCTGAATTTTCATCTCTTTTCTTTTTGCAAAAATAGTAATTTTAAATGAATATTCAAATTCTATTTTTCAAGGATGGTTTCAATGGCCGCAATCTTCTTTATTTTTTCTTTCAACTCATTGATTTTCTCTTCATTAGAAATCTGCCGAGTTGTTTTATCAAAGTTATCATTAAAGAAAGGAAGTGAAAAAGTTTCCACCACATTTCCTCCATGGAAAGGAAAACGCTTTGATGCAGCATCTAAAACTCCTGCTCCACCTCTACCTCCGGGAGATGTAGACATCAATAACATGGGTACTTCATTCCAAACTGTTCTGTCTTTGATTCTTGATACCCAGTCGAACACATTTTTGAATGCTGTAGAGTAGGTTCCATTGTGTTCTGCCAAAGCTACAAGCAATACATTCGCACCATCAATTTTAGCTGCAAAATCATGAGCTTCCTGAGGAACTCCACCTGCTAATTCTCTTTCATGTTTATAGATTGGCATTTCGAAAGGATTCAGATCCACTACTTCTACTTCTGCATTTTCAAATAATGTTGATGCATAGGCTACCAACTGTTTGTTCATTGAAACGTCTGAGTTACTTCCTGCTATTGCTAAAATTTTCATATGTGAGGTTTATTTTTAAGATTACAAATTTAGTTTTTTATTTAAGATAAGACGGCAGTTCCATTGGAACTTCCATTAATAATACTTCGGTATCTTCCACAGCTTCGATATTAAAACTCTGAGTATCCCAGATTCCTAATCCGTCTCTTTCATTCAGAACGCGGTCTCCTATTTTCGCACTTCCTTTCAACACAAATGCATAGACTCCGTTTCCTTTTTTGTTCAGCATATAATTTTTACCGTTTCCTTTTTTAAAGTTGGCCAGATTAAACCATGCATCCTGATGAATCCAAACTCCGTCATCATTTTTATTTGGAGATAAAATCTGTTGAAATCCATTGATTTTTTCACCTTCTTTGATGCTTTTCTGATCATATCGTGGTTCAACATTCTGTTCTTTTGGAAAAACCCAGATCTGAAGGAATTTCACTTCCTCATCTTTATTTTTATTGTATTCGCTGTGCATGACACCGGTTCCTGCGCTCATCACCTGAATTTCTCCTTTTCTGATCACTGCTGTAGTTCCCATTGAATCTTTATGTTCCAGATCTCCTTCCAAAGGAATTGAAATAATTTCCATATCCCTGTGTGGATGTGTCCCAAAGCCCATTCCCTGAGAAACGGTGTCATCATTCAACACTCTTAAAACTCCAAAGTTCGTTCTGTCTCTGTTTTGATAATTGGCAAAACTGAATGTATGGTAAGAATTTAGCCATCCGTGGTTGGCATGACCTCTTGAATCTGCTTTATGATATACTGTTTTCATTTTCTGTGATTATTTATGGTACAAATGTACGGGATGTGGGTATTTTAAAAGTTGATGTAGGTTAAGAAAGGACGTTTTATGGGATAAAAAGGTGGAGGAGGTGAAAATATCGGATAGGTGGATTACGCAAAGACGCAATTTCTTTATTTTCTATATGCTTTAGGACGCAAGGATTTCATCTGCGATAAAATTTCATATTGGACATCTTTTCTTACGGAGATTTTACAGATTAAACCAATTGTATGAATAAGCGCAAACATCTGTGTTATTTGTGAAATCTGCGGGAGACTATGATATTCTGAACCTCAAAAAACAATAAGTATATAAAGGATAGATTTTAAGTTTTGGCTAAAGCCAATGAAAGACATCCATAGAAAAGCGGGCTAAAGCCCGCTCCTATTGAATTTGTTGTTCTTATTTTTTAAAAAGAATTGTAGTATAGTCTGTATTATAAATTCTTGTTTCTATATTGAGTTTATTTAAAAGCATTTCGGCTTCAAGTCTTATATTTTTCCACGTTTCATGATGATCTAAAAAGTCCCAGTCCCAAATTTCCACAGGAATATCATCTACTTTCTTTTTAAAATTCAGAAGGTCTTCCTTAAAAGATTCGTCAATGAGTTTATTTCTGAAAATGGTATTAAATAAAACAGGGATAAATGCATAATCAAGTTCTTCATACAGTTCAGCCAGTGGATCTATTAAAATGGGAGCCATCTCATCCAATTGGTCTACATTATAGGTATAAAGAATCAGTGAATTGATCATATAAGTATAATAGAGATGTACATGCTTATCGTATTCAAGTAACTCTTCCTGAGTGAAGCCGTTATCTTCTAAATTTTCAGCAACATCTTTAATTTCAGTAACATCTTCATTTTCAGTCTTATCCTTTTGTTTTATAGACGAAAAAAACTTATTCAAAAAATTAAGCTTCATGATAAACAATTTTGGTTAAAAAAAAATTACAAAAAAAAGATAGGTTTTGGCTAAACCCAATCAATAAATACTTAAAGAGAAAACGGGCTAAAGCCCGCTCCTATTGATTTTTATGATATTATTAAATTTCAAAAACATCACATTACTAATTTCTAACCTCTAACTTCTGTTTCTAATTTAAAAATGCACCTGCTTGATTTCCTCTTCAATTTCTTTAGGGGTTTCATCTTCAGATTTAACAAAAATCATGGTTACTACAGCTCCTATCAGCATACAAATTCCTCCCACAACCACATAATCCATCGCCTGTTTTCCGAAAATACCACTCACCACAGGACCTCCAAATAATCCATTAATAATTTGTGGAATAACAATAAAGAAATTAAATATTCCCATATAAACTCCCATTTTTCTTTGTGGAATTACTTCAATAAGCATTGCATAAGGCATCGCCAGAATACTTGCCCAGGCAAAACCTAATCCGATCATGGAGATCCATAGATTATTCACATCCTTAATAAAATACATTGAAACAAGTCCCAACCCTCCACACAATAAAGCTAAAGCATGGGTTTGTTTTTTACCAATCAGTTTAGCAATGGGTGTCAACAGAAAAGCAAATGGGATTGCCCAAAGGTTATACATTCCGAATAGTTTTCCGGTAAGATCTCCTGCATCATTAAATGCCTTGGAATGGGTATCTTCCGGGGAAAGTCCAAAATGATGGGTTGCCAGAGCGCTGGTGGTGAAAACCCACATGGTAAACAAGGCAAACCATGAGAAAAACTGAACAATTCCCAACTTTTTCATCTGTGCAGGAATCGCAGCAAAATCTTTAAAAATATCTGAAAACTTAGATTCCTGCTTATCAACTTCTTTTCCATCTTCAAAATCAGCAAATTCCTGTGGGGAATATTCTCTGGTTGTCATGATGGTATATAGAATTGATATGATCAGCAGTCCTGCACCTATATAAAAGGAGTAAATCACGTTATCTGCTACAAATCCTGCCGGTGCTTCATTGGAAATTCCCATTTTTGTCAGCCAGTCCGGCAGATAAGAACCCAATACCGCTCCAATTCCAATCAGAATGGTCTGTACTGAGAATCCTATTGTTCCCTGATGTTTCGGGAGCATATCTCCTACTAGCGCTCTGAAAGGTTCCATGGCAATATTCACCGATGCATCCATCATCGCAAGAAATATTACGGCTAATAAAAGGGCATTGGCGGCAAACATCTGGGTAACGGAAGCTGCATTAGGAAGTAAAACCAACCCTATTGCACACAAAACAGCTCCAATCAGGAAATAAGGTTTCCTTCTTCCCAGCGGACTCCAGGTATTGTCACCCATATGGCCGATAATAGGCTGAACAATCAGCCCTGTAACAGGAGCAACCAGCCAAAACCAGGATAATTCATGTACATCAGCTCCTAAATTTCCAAGAATACGGCTTGCATTTCCATTCTGTAATCCGAACGCCATTTGAATTCCAAGGAATCCCATACTCATATTAATAATCTGGAGCATGGATAAGTTTGGCTTTTTTCTTTTTCCAAATACCTCAGTATCATGTTTCCCCATCATTATTGCCATTATGACTTCAGTTTTTGGATTAATGCATCTTCGATAGGGGCTTTTTCAGTCACCACTTTATCTACCACCTCATTAGGAACTGTCACAGAAAGAACATATTGTTTAACCTTCCAGTCTCCGTTAATTTTCTCTACCACTCCGGAACCTCTGCAAATTTTCATTTGAGTATCCAATAATTCATCAAACCATGCCAGTTTTCCATCTTTGCTGAAATAAATATTTCTTTTAAGTGCTTTAAAATTCCAGGTTTTCTTTTTATCGAAATAAGGTTTTGCCCAGACCATAAATGCTTTTTTATCCCAGATTTCGGTAGCATCTGTTCCGATGAAGGTAGATTCATCTGCAAATAGATTAAAATAAGCGTTGTAATCTGCTTTTGCGGCAGCTGCGTTGAATGCATCAAGCATGGTACTTATTTCCGATTTTTCTTTCTCAAATCCGGTCTTCGACTGTGCGGTAAATGAAGAAAATCCCAGTAAAAAAAGGATTAATGTATAAGCAGTCGTTAGTTTTTTCATAGGTAATTATTATTTTTCTAGTTCAATAATCAATGGTGTTTTCGCAGGAATATTCATGCTGTTTTGTAATAAAATATCTTTTCCTGAAATAATGTCTTTTCCTTTTGTAAATCCATTAAGTGATTCTGCAAACCGTTTCAGATCTAACGTCTGATCTTTTTCATTATTGTTGATCACTACCATTACACTTTCTTTTTCATTATATCTGAAATACACAAAAATGCCATCCTGAGGAACGAAATTTTTAGTTTTCCCGGTATGAATCACCTCTTTACCCTTTCTCCAGTTCAGAAGTTTCTGTGTAAAATGGAAAAATTCTTTTTGCTCCGGGGTTTGAGAGGATGGATTGAAAGCATTTTGTTTATCAGACTTCCAGCCTCCGGGAAAATCTCTGCGAATATCGGCATCGCCACCTTCTTTTTTATCTCCTCTCATTCCTATTTCTGATCCGTAATAGATCTGTGGAATTCCTCTTACTGTGGAGATCATAGCAAGTCCTATTTTATAAGCATCCGGACTTGCATTGAAGATTTCATTCCATCTTTCGGTATCATGATTTTCAAAGAAAACCAAAAGGTTATTGATATCCGGATAAAGGAAATCGCTGGTAAAAGAGTCGTAAATACGGATCATTCCTTTATCCCAGCCTTCTTTTTCTTTAAGCGCTTTCGGCATATTTTCAAAGAGCATAAAATCCATTACCGAGGGTAAATTTGAATTGTATCCTTCTATCTCTCCTATTTTAGAATTTTTCTGCCAAGCTGCAATTTGTGCAGCGGTGTAAAGCCAGGTTTCTCCTACAATATTGAATTTAGGATATTCATCAGTGATCGCCTTAGCCCATTTTGCAATAGCCTCTTTATCATTGTAAGGATAAGTATCTACACGAAATCCTCCCAGTTCAGCATATTCAATCCACCAGATTGCATTTTGGATTAAATACTTCAGGACTAATGGATTTTTTTGGTTGATATCAGGCATGGTAGTATCAAACCATCCGTCCAGTGCATATTTTTTATCAATGTCTGAAGCATTGGTATCAAATTGCGTTGTCGTTTTATAATTAGAACGTTTAAATCCTTTTTCTCCTTCATCAAACCAGTGTATCCAGTCTTTGGAAGGAAGATCTTTAATCATCCAGTGTGAGCCTCCCCAGTGATTGGTCACATAATCCATCACCAGCTTCATATTTCGTTTATTCAGCTCCTGAGATAGATTTTTATAGTCTTCATTCGTTCCGTAACGGCCATCTATTTTATACAGATCGGTTTGGGCATAGCCATGATAGGAATACACTTTTTCGTTGTCTTCATTCACAGGAGTAAGCCAGACAGCAGTAGCTCCCAGATTCTGAATATAATCAAGGTTGTTAAGGATTCCACGGAGATCTCCACCATGTCTGCCATTGGGCAGGCTGCGATCTGCTTTTTCAGTCAGTTCCGGTTTTGAATCATTCTTCTCATCCCCATTGGCAAAGCGATCCGGCATGATCAGATACATGAAGTCTTTTGAAGTAAAAGACTCGCGGTTTGCAGATCCCGGATTTCTTTGTTTCAGTTCATAGAGGTATGAGCCAACATTCTTTTTACCTTTTTTAATATTGATGGTAAACTTCGGAACGTTTATTTCGTTGGTATTGACTGTAATAAAAACATAATTGGGATTATCCACTTTCCGGATATCTTTGATCTGAATTCCATCTGAAAGCGTGATCTCATTATTCCCCACTTCTTTTCCGTAAACAAGAATCTGAAGCTCAGGGTTTTTCATCCCTTTCCACCAGAAAGCCGGCTCTACTCTTTCCAGATTTTTCTGGGAAAAAGCAATGGAAGCTATCGAAAGGGCGAATGCTGCATATATTGTCTTCATATTAGTGTTCAATTTAGCATTAAATTTTCATATATACGTTCAAAAATGCAAGAGAAAGTCTCTTTTTTGATCTTCATTCATGCAAAATTTCAAGATTAAATATCCTTATTTTAATTTTTATAAAGAATAATTAACTTTTTCACAAAAAATTCATGTGAAAAATTAACTTTTCATGCTTTTTATCTTTAGTTTTATAGAAAAAATGTTGGATTTCAGCAATATATTTAAAACGGAAGGACCGGATGTTGTTTACACATGGACAATTCCTGTGTTTGCTACGATTATTTTCTTAGAAATGGCCTACAGCCACTTTAATAAAGAGAAAATTTATGAAACTAAAGATGTAGCAACAAACGTTCTTTTTGCTTTGCTTAATTATGGACTAGACATCATCATGAAAGGTTTTTCGTTATTTGTTATGATGTTTTTTTACCAGCATCGTCTTTTCGACTGGCAGGAGGGAATATGGTATTGGATTGCAGTATTCCTTGCTCAGGATTTCGCCTATTATGTTCATCATTATGTAGATCATCATTCCAGAGTTTTCTGGGCAGTACATATTACGCACCATAATTCTGATTATTTCAATATCAGTACGGGATTCAGAAGTCCTGTATTTCAGCCATTATACAGGTATTTATTTTTCTCTCCATTAGCTTTTATGGGTTTCCATCCATGGCATATTCTGGTAGCCTACTCTTCTATACAGATCTACGGCACATTTGTACACACCCAATCGATTAAAAGTATGGGATTTTTAGAATACATTCTGGTTACCCCTTCCCATCACAGGGTACACCATGCCTGCAACATCAAATATCTGGATCGCAATATGGGAATGGGACTGATTATCTGGGATAAAATTTTCGGAACTTTTGAAAAAGAAGACCCTGAAGTTCCTGTGAAATATGGGGTTTATCCTAAAATAAAATCCAAAGATCCTGCAACGATGCTTTTCTATGAATGGAGAAGAATAGGAAAAGACATCAGACAGCCGGGAATTTCCTTTAGAAACCGGATAAAATATCTTTTTTATTCACCGGGATGGAGACATGATGGCACTGGAAAAACCGTGAAACAGTATCAGAAAGAATATAAAGAGAAAATGAAAACCGGAACTCCTCTAAACGTAAAAGAACAGATTTCAGAATCTGAAAATCAATATTCCCAACTCATTCAGCAGACAGAGGATAAATAAAAAATACCCCGGAACATTAGAAATTAATGAACCGGGGCACCTTAGTGTATCTTTAAAATTATTTTACTGGTTTAATTGAAACTGCGAAACCACCGCTTCTTACCATTTTAAAATTAATTTTTGATTTGCTTGTAATCTCTTTTTTATAGATGTTATAGCTTTGAGGATTATCAATATAATCAGCATCTTTTCCATCTTCATAGATGGTTGCCTCATATTTTTTTCCTTTGTCTAAGAAAGAGAAATCTACTGTGTATTCACGTTTGTTTTCATCGGTAATACCTCCTACAAACCAGTTTTCAGTACCTTTTGCTTTTCTTGCTGTAACCACATAATCACCAGGTTCTGCTGATAAAATTTTGGTATCATCCCAATCTGCTGCCACATCCTTGATAAACTGGAATGCATCCATATGCTTTTTGTAGTTTTCAGGAAGATCTGCAGCCATCTGAAGCGGCATGTACATTGTTACATAAAGAGCCAGCTGTTTTACCAGCGTAGTTTTCACAAAACGGTTATCTCCAGGGAAATAGTAGTCTAGCTTCGTCTGGAAAATTCCCGGTGTGTAGTCCATAGAACCTCCCATCCATCTTGTAAACGGAAGAACCGTCTGGTGATCAGGTTTATTTCCTCCGAATGCTTCATACTCTGTTCCACGGGCTGCTTCTGCAGAGATATAGTTCGGGTAAGTACGGCTTTCTCCTGTAGGACGTACAGATTCATGAGAATTAACCATGATTTTATAGTCATTTGCTTTTTCTGCAATTCTATAGTAGTGGTTGATAGTCCATTGAGAATAGTGATGTTCTCCTCTAGGAATAATATCTCCTACATATCCGGTTTTCACAGCATCATATCCATATTTGTTCATCGTTTGGAATGCTTTGTCTGCCCATCTTTCGTAGTTCGTTGCAGAACCTGAAGTTTCATGGTGCATGATCAGTTTAATTCCTTTTGAATGCGCATATTCATTCAACATTTTGATGTCAAAATCCGGGTAAGGAGTAATAAAATCGAAAACAAATTCTTTTGAGTGTCCGAACCAGTCTTCCCAACCTACATTCCAACCTTCAATCAATAATCCCTGGAAACCATTTTCTGCAGCAAAGTCAATATATTCTTTAACTTTTGTATTGTTGGCTGCATGTTTTCCGTTGGGAGTCAACTTCGCAAAATCAGTCTTCCCTAAATGAACATTTTCAGCAGTAGAATAAGCCCATTGTGATTTTCCGATAATCATTTCCCACCAAACTCCCATGTATTTTGTAGGGTGAATGTAAGAGGTATCCGTATATTTTGTAGGCTCGTTAAGGTTAAAGATCATTTTAGAATCCATAACCTGCTCTGCTTTCGGAGCTACAATAATGGTTCTCCATGGGGTTACTGACGGAGTCTGAATATATCCTTTCGCTCCTTGTCTGTCGGCAGTTAAATGCGTTTTGAATTTAAAATTCTGTGCATCTACTTCCAGATGTGAAGCCGGATAATCCAGCACTGCTGCTTCTGCAACGTTGATATACAAAGGTTCTTTTCCTTCTTTTTTAAGCATTAAAGGAGACTGAACTGCATTTTTCACCAAAGACTGGGAAGCATTGGCATCAAAAGCTTTATCCCATTTTGCCGGAATTTCAGAAACTTTAGTTTCCTGATACTGATATTCCTGAGAGTCATAATCTGCTACCATCCACCAAGCCTTCATATCGGTAGGGAAATCAATTTCAGAATCTTCTTCTCTGATTACGAAATAATTAAGGTTCTTTTGCTGCGGGAATTCATATCGGAACCCTAAACCATCATTAAACAATCTGAATTTCACTACAATACTTCTGTCTGTAGAAGCCTGATTCAGGGTCACTGCCAGTTCATTATAATGGTTGATATAATTTTTCTTTTCTCCTAAAACCGGTTGCCAGGTTTCATTTTTGGAGTCTCTTTTTTCATCTGTCTTTGCAAAACCGTTGTTCAGATCGTATTTTGCATCTTCTGGTTTGGCAATCTCAGAAGCGAATTTTATGGCTGTGTCTTTAAATAATCTCAATCCCAATTTAGAATCTTCAACTACTACTGCACCGTTGTACTTCAGGTTATAGTAAGGAACTCCTTCCTTCAGCTGAAAATTCATTTCGAACTTCCCGTCCGGAGATTTTAAAGATTGGGCTTTCACACCTGTAAACATCATTGAGAGCAAAAGTGCTCCAACTGTAATTTTCTTCATAATGACTATTTATTAACTTAAAAAATAGATAAAGTGCCGCGGTAAAGCAGCACTTTGCTTTATTCTAGTTTGATTTACAATTTTGTAATGGTTAACTTATAATATGCTGAATTGTGCAAATCAAGTTCAATTTTATAATTTCCTGCCTGTGAAACTTTATAGGCAGGATCTCCTGTTACCGTGTTCTCTGCACTTAAATAAGACTGAACAGCAGTTCCGGAAACCAGAGTCTGATCTGCATCTTTTGGCTGGAATTTCATTGCCCAATCATCATTGGCTCTGAATTTAAATACTCCTGTACTTGATAATGCAATAGAATTAATCACAAAAGTTTTGGTTGCAGGATTATATACAAAATCGGTATCTGATCCCCATCCCGTAGGCGTTGCATCACCAATAACTCCGAAGTTTGCCAACACGGAAGAATAAGTATTTGCTGCCCAATTTACCTTAATGTAATAAGCTCCTACTGCAGGTGCTTTTACGTTTGCTCCATCTAGTTTCAATTTTCCGGTATTGGTTCCATCGTCTCCTTTATTTCCAGGCCAATCCTCGTTGATAGAGAATTTATATTTACCATCCTCATCACCAGAAACAGTGTTGATCCAGATAAACCCTCTGTATTCATCATTTTTTCCTGGAGAAAACAAGTTCGGTGAATTAGCAGGAGTCCAGTTTGCATATCCTGCTGCTCCGGCATAACTACCCGGAACATTAATTTTAGGATATACCAAATCTGGATTTGGAGTATAAGGAGTTACTTTAAGTGCAATGACATTGGAATAAAAAACTGCTGATCCTACAGAAGTCTTTAATCTTACCTCGATATCATTTACAACATCCGGTGTAGCTCCAATAGCAAACATAGCGGCATTCATTGCTGCATGAGTAACAGAGCCTGAAGTCATATCATTGGAAAAGTCAACAGTAGCACTTTTCTTGAAACTGTTCCCTTTGATTCCGAATTCTACTTTCTGATTAGGAACTACGGCAATATTAAATGTTGGCTTTGTCCATGTAAAACTGATTACTGCAGTATTGGCATTAAGCTCATTCAGGACAATTGCACTTTTATCGGCAGCTATTTTACCTGCAGATGTTTCATTAATAATGGCCTGATCCTCGTCTTTTTCACAGGAAAAAACTAAAAGTCCGGTAAAAACCAGGGCTAATATTTTGAATAGATTTTTCATTTTTAACAGGATTTTAAATTAATATCCAGGATTCTGAATCAGATTAGGATTTGCTACAATATCTTTAGCAGGAATCGGGAAAAGATTTCTGTAGTTTTCTACCGCTTTACCATCTTTTACATTTCCTTTCCATGGCCATAGATAATCTCCCGTTGTATACTTGTTGAAACGGATAAGATCACTTCTTCTGGTCATTTCCCAAGATAATTCTCTTCCTCTCTCATCTAAAATAAAGTTAAGATTGATAGAAGATACATCTCCACTTGTATTTCCATAAGCACGTTCTCTCAACTGGTTAATATAACCGATTGCTGTAGCCTGGTTTCCGCCAGCTCCTCCTCTCAATACAGCTTCAGCATACATCAGATAGATATCCGCTAAACGGTATAATGGGATATCGGCTTCAACCCAGTTGGTATGAGCTCCAACAGATCCGTTACTTTTAACATTTTTAAATTTGATAAAAGCATAACCATCTGTAAATGAACCCAAATCATTAATTTCCAAATTCTGTCCCGAAGTAAAGAATCTTCCTCTTTTATCACTTCCATTCGTTGGAAACAGGCCTACAAATGCTTTTGTAGTTCTTAAACCACTCCATCCACCATTCACTCCAAAATCAGCAGCTTTCATATCTCCGCCTATTGCAGCATGTACCAGATAAGTAGTTCCTCCATTAGTCTGTGTATTGATTCCGTCAAAATTGACACTTAAAATCTGCTCAGGATTGTTGATATTATTATCCGCAAGGAATAAATCGTCATATTTTGGTTTTAAAGAATATCCTGCTGCAATTACTTTGTTACAGTATGTGATACAGTCTGTATTTCTTTGAGTTCCTGTATAAACTTCAGCATTTAAGTATAATTTTGCCAATAATGACCATACGGCTGCTTTATCGGCTCTTCCGTATTCATTGGTTTTAGGATCTTTTAGTTCTCCTGCTACAGCAAGTAATTCAGATTCAATATAATTAAATAATGCTTTTCTCTCTATTCTTTGTGGCGGATTGATAGAACCTGGTAAATAGGATTCATCTACAAAAGGAACATTTCCGAACATATCTATGGCATGGAAATACGACTGCGCTCTCAGGAAACGGGCTTCCGCTCTCATTAATTTTGCCTGGGCAAGATTATCTCCTGTAATATTATTGGAAGCCAATTTTTCATCTGTTACGTTTCTTAGAAATTCATTACAAAACGCAATTTCTGTATATACTCTATAGTACATCGCAGCGATGAACTCGTTGGAAGCATCCCAGGTCATTTTATGAAGGGTATGAAGGTTTCCGTCATTCCATCCAATCACAGCTTCATCGGTTGTGACAACGTTCAGGGTGTACATTAATCTGGTATATTGGGAAAAACCACCATTAATTCCATTAATATCACTATCCGGCTGATCACCATCTCCACTTACCTGACCTCCCATAGCAAGTCCTCCGTAAAGTTTTGCCAGAACATTTTTGTAATTGGCAAAATCTTTATAAATACTGGCTGAAGTAACATCTGTGATAGGTTCTCTTTCGAGATCTTTCACACAAGAAGCTGCTGTCAATAAAAATACTGCCGAAAGAGGCAATACTATATTTTTAAGTTTAATTCTATTTAGTTTCATTGAATTCTTATTTAAAATTGGAAGTTAAGACCTAAAGAGTAAATTTTAGGCATTTGATAGTAACCGTTATCTATTCCGCCAAAAACTTCAGGGTCTACGCCTGAGTATTTAGTGATCACAAAAACATTCTGAGCCATCGCATATATTTTCAGATTGCTTCCTTTCGAGAAAATTTCCCCGAAATTGTATCCTACATTGATATTATCCAGTCTCAGGAATGAAGCATTCTCAACATAAATATCAGACTTGTACTGTGGAACCGCGAATTGATACTGAGGTGCAGTAGAGAATACGTTTTGAAGATATTCGTTTGTAGATGCTGATTGCAGTGAACTATTGGAAGCAGCATTATTATAGACATAATTTCCTAATACAGCTCTTGCGCTTAATGCAAAATCCCAGTTCTTATGAGATACTTTGGTAGAGAAACCTAAAATGGCATCAGGGGTAGTAGATTTGTAATAATACATATCTTTTGTATTGATTGCTCCATCTCCGTTTCTGTCTACAAAGGCTCCATCAACAGGTTTTCCATTGTTATCATACACCTGTTGGTATACCCAGAATGAATTAGGTGCATATCCTACTGCATGAGCCTGAATTCTGTTCCCTGAACCTCCTTCAATACCTCCTACTTCCATATTAAATGATGCATCAGCTCTATCTTTAAGCTTAGTGACAACCGGTTTATAGTGAGTAGCATTAAAGCTTACTTCCCAGGTTGTATTTTGATTTTTAACCGGAATTACGGTAATACTTCCCTCAATCCCTTCATTTTTCATATCACCAACGTTCTGCCAGCTTGCATTGCTTAAGCCTCCTGCAGGTTCGTCAGCATATACCAAAAGGTCTTTGGTATCTTTTCTGAAGACATCTATTGATCCTGTAATTCTGTTTTTATTAAAACCAAAATCTAATCCTAAGTTCTTGGTAGTAGTTGTTTCCCAGGTAAGATTCGGGTTATAGTTAGCAGGTCTGAACATAAAATAGAATTCATTTCCAAACTGATATCCTGCTCCCTGATAACTTGGATTGTACGCGGCAAAGGCCGGGTAATTGTTTGGCTTGTTACCATTAAGTGCAGGTAATTCCTGCTGACCTGTTTTACCCCATCCTGCTCTCAGCTTTAATGTACTGATGGAAGATATATTTTTGATGAAGTTTTCTTCATTAAGCTTCCATGCCAAGGAAACTCCCGGGAAAACACCCCATACATTATCTCTGGTTCCGTTAAAGAATCTTGAAGAACCATCTTTACGAACTGATCCTGAAATAACATATTTATTATCTATGGTAAAAATGGCTCTTCCATAGAATGAAATCAATGTATTTTGAGTTTCAAAGTTCAAGTCTTGTGAATTGATCCCTGTTCCTCTATACGTTACAGCTCCGGGAAGTAAAATATTAAAATCCTGATAAGCATAACCCGCTGTAATATCCACCCCCGTTTTGATGGCACTGATATTTTTCACATAGTTAAAGTAGGTTTCCAAAAGCTTATTTTTCTTTTCCATAGAATAGAAATTCGAGCTTCCTTTATCTTCGAAACCTGGTCTCAGGCGGGCATCTTTAAATTTATGTCCGTCACTTTTGGTATAATCATATCCGGCGTTCACATTGAAATGCAGGTCCGGAAGAAAGTGAAACTTATAATCTAACTGAATATTCCCCAATCCTCTGAGTACAGAAGACACATCTCTAATCCCATTAATCAGTCCAAGCGGGTTGGAGTTGGCGTTTACATTATATCCTGTTGCAGATCCGGAATCCAGCCATTCATAATAACCGCCATAATTAGAGTTTCCTGAATATACCGGTTGAGTAGGATCAAAATAAGTAGCGGACTTAATTACTCCTCCGTCTACAAATCTGTTATCGGTAAATGTTCCTTTTGCGTTTACATTTACTGATAGATGGTTATCAAAGAATTTAGGATTTAAGTTCAAACCTACGGAAGTTCTGCGGAAAGAGTTTGATTTTACGATACCGTTCTGCTCATTATAACCTAATGATAAGCGGTATGGCAGACCTTTAATACCTCCTGAAAGGGCTACGTTATTATCTGTACCCCATGCTGCCTGGTAAATTTGATCCTGCCAGTCTGTATTGGCATTTCCAAGTTTTGTTTTATACCCTGCAGGTGCATAAGTATTAACAAAATCTCTGAACTCCTGAGCATTTAATACATCTACTTTACCCATTTTAGTAGAAACGGAAGTCACTGTGGAGAAATTCACTTTGAACTTCCCTGCTGTTCCTTTCTTAGTGGTAATGAGAATAACCCCATTCGAAGCTCTGTTACCATAGATGGCAGTTGCAGAAGCATCTTTCAGGATATCAAATGTTTCAATATCATTAGGGTTAATTAAAGATAGAGGATCAGAAACACCATTCATTCCCACGAAATCCTGAGGAACACCATCAATGACGATCAACGGAGAGTTTTCTCCACTTAAAGAAGAAGTACCTCTGATTCTGATTTTTGTTCCGGAACCTGGCGCTCCACTGTTATTGGTAATCTGTACCCCTGGAGTTTTCCCCTGGATCAGCTGCCCGGCGGAAGTAGCTCCCCCGTTGAAGTCTTTAGCAGTGACGGAAGTTATGGAACCGGTAAGGTCAGATTTTTTCTGTTTTCCATATCCGATCAAAACCACTTCTTCAATTTTCTTCTCCTGAGGAAGAGAATCCGTTTTCTGCGCATGCATTACTGTACTTGCCAGTAAAAAAGCAGGTGCGATTTTTAATACTGTTGCAAAATTCTTCACAATCTTATTTTTTTTATAGTTTCGTTTTCAGTCATATTTTGGCCTAGAGCCAGACTCGCAATTTAAAAAAAAATTAGAATTATTATAAATTTAATATAATTTTAGTTAAAATTATGTATATTACGAAACCGATTTTAGTTAGTTTTTTAAAATCCAATAATTTAGAACGTCCTATGCATTGCATAATATTTGTTTTAAATTAAGAAAAGGTTAAACAACTGTTTAACTTAATTTCATATTCAGCCTTTGAAAATTGCATTCTTTGCCATAATAATACCTTCAATAGCGGTATTCAGCAGATATTCCTTATCTTTGCAGTCAAAACTTTACTATAAATGTCAAACAGAAAGATGATTACGGCAGCTTTGCCTTATGCAAACGGTCCGGTTCATATAGGACATTTGGCAGGTGTTTATATTCCTGCGGATGTTTACGCAAGATTTCAGAGAAGATTAGGAAAAGATGTAGCGTTTATCTGTGGTTCAGATGAGCACGGAATTCCTATTACCATAAGAGCCAAAAAAGAAGGAGTAACTCCTCAGGATATCGTTGACAAATATCACGAGATCATTAAAAAATCTTTTTCTGACCTTGGAATTTCATTTGATGAATATTCAAGAACAACGTCTAAAAACCATTATGAAACCAGTCAGGATTTCTTCAAGGTTTTATACGAGAAAGGAAAATTCACGGAAGAAATTTCTGAGCAGTATTTTGATGAGCAGGCAGGAGAATTCCTTGCTGACCGTTATATTGTAGGAACTTGTCCTAATTGTGGTAACGAAAATGCTTACGGGGATCAGTGCGAGAAATGTGGTTCTACCCTTTCTCCTTCTGAGCTGATCAATCCGAAATCAATGCTTAGCGGAAATGTTCCTATCCTTAAAGAAACAAAAAACTGGTACCTGCCCTTAAACGAATACGAAGATTTCCTCAATGAATGGATCATTGAAGGTCATAAAGATGACTGGAAGCCTAACGTATACGGACAGGTTAAATCCTGGTTAAATGACGGCCTTAAGCCTCGTGCCATGACCAGAGATCTTAACTGGGGAGTTCCGGTTCCACTTCCGAATGCTGAAGGAAAAGTATTATATGTATGGTTTGATGCTCCTATCGGTTATATTTCTTTTACCAAAGAATGGGCAGAGAAAAACGGAAAAGACTGGAAAGATTACTGGCAGAGTGAAAACAGTGACCTGGTACATTTTATCGGAAAGGATAATATTGTATTCCACTGTATTATTTTCCCTTCAATGATGAAAGCTCACGGAGATTATATCATGCCTAAAAATGTTCCTGCTTTTGAATTCCTGAACCTTGAGAACGATAAAATCTCAACGTCAAGAAACTGGGCAGTATGGGCTCATGAGTATGTGGAAGACTTCCCGGGACAACAGGACGTTTTAAGATATGCTCTTCTTTCATCAGCTCCGGAAACTAAAGACAACAACTTTACATGGAAGGATTTCCAGACTAAGAATAATTCTGAATTGGTAGGAATCTTCGGAAACTTCATCAACAGAGTTGCCGTTCTTATTCATAAATATTATGATGGTGTTATTCCACAAGGGGATATCAACAGTCCTGAATTGCAGGAAATAAGTAAATCGGCAAAAGAGATTTCAGGATTCCTTGAAAATTATGAGTTCAGAAATTCATTAACGGCATTAATGAATCTCGCTCGTTTTGGAAACCAGTATCTTCAAACAGAAGAACCTTGGAAAACTATTAAAGATAACCCGGAAAAAGCGGCTCAATCTTTATTCGTTGGGGCACAAATAGCAGTTGCATTAGCTCAGCTATGCGAACCTTTCATGCCTTTCAGTTCTGAAAAGCTATTGAATATGTTCAATGTTCAGAAGAAAGACTGGAATACGATTGAAAATCAATCCGTATTAATTGAAACAGGACATACAATCAACGAATCATCTCTCCTTTTCTCAAAAATTGAAGACGATGTCATTGAAGCTCAGATCCAGAAACTGGAAGACACCAAACAAAACAATAAAAAAACAAACCCTAACGCAAACCCTATGAAAGAAGAAATCACATTTGATGACTTTACTAAAATAGACCTTAGAACAGCAACCATTACAGAAGCTGAGAAAGTAGAAAAAGCAGATAAATTATTAAAACTTACTGTAGATACAGGAGTAGATGTAAGAACTGTTGTTTCTGG
Source organism: Chryseobacterium culicis (assembly GCF_002979755.1). Taxonomy (NCBI): domain Bacteria; kingdom Pseudomonadati; phylum Bacteroidota; class Flavobacteriia; order Flavobacteriales; family Weeksellaceae; genus Chryseobacterium; species Chryseobacterium culicis. The sequence goes on from NZ_PCPP01000003.1 coordinate 215,564, forward strand.
TATTGCAGAAAGTTTCACTCCGGAAGAAGTAATCGGAAAACAGGTAATGATCCTGCTGAACCTTGCTCCTAGAAAGATCAGAGGAATTGAATCTCAGGGAATGTTATTATTAACAACAAAACCAGACGGAAAATTATCTTTCGTAACACCGGACGACAGCAATGTTGAAAACGGTATTGAGATCGGATAATTAAAATCCTTATAAAGATCACAGGCTGTTTCATTAGAAGCAGCCTTTCTTTTGACAGTATACAGCTTATGGTGAATAGAAGTGTTTTGAGAAAACTCTCTGACTCAGAATTAGAGAAATATGTACAGGAAGGCAACCGCTTTGTTCCGGAAGCCGTTCAGATGGCTTTTGAAATTCTGGAAGAAAGAGGACGTGTTTTCAGTGAACAGAAAAAAGCAGCTGTTCTGCAATTGATCCAGCGTAAAAAAGACGCAGAAGAAGCAAAACGTACAGAAGAGGCAGAAGTCTGGAGAGATCATATTACAGAAGATCCTGATGCCATTAAGCTTTATTCAAGATCAACTATTTTCGTGAGCAGTATTTTGTTTAGTCCGATTCCCGGAGCCATTTTATTATTTCTGAATTTAATCAAACTCAAAAAATACCTTGCTGCCTTTTTTACGCTGGTATTTGGTTTTCTTTTTTTTGTATTTCAAAAATACGTTCTGATTTCCCATTTTGATTTCGGAACAACATCCAGATACAGTCCGGAAATAGGAGTTCTTTCAGTAGGAGCTTTAGGCTTACTTGTCATAAGCGTTTTAGCCACTCCCAAAAAGCTTCCTTATCGTGCAGAATCTTATGTCTTTCCCGTAATTTTATGTGCTGCAACTGCTGTTCTGATGTATTTCAATTTTCAGGAATGGTTTTCTTATTATCCGTTATCAACGGTTATTCGCTTATTCAGATCATGATCAGAAGCTAATTCCCGCTATCCACTTTTACTCCTCGCGCCAGCGCTGCCACCCTGAGCTTAGTCGAAACATTCCAATCCTTGCTGTGGGGTAACCGTTTCTATCGGGGCTAGGAAGAAGCACAAAAAAAGCCATCCCGGTTTACAGAATGACTCTATTATTTTTGAGATTGCTTCGCTTTCAGCTCGCAATGACTTGTTGTAAATTATTTCTTAGTCAGTTTTGCCAGATAACAATCTTCATCTTTCAAAACTCTTTCTATTTTGAAGCCGTTATTTTGAGCCGCATTTTTCAACGTATTGAAGTCAAGATACAGCCAGGTAATCGGTTCTTCAGATTCTCCTTTATAATGAACCACATACTCCAGTTCTCCGTAGTAACCTCCTGCAGGAATATACACTCCACCATCCTTATCACGGTCGAACATATAAAGGATATCCGTACTGTCGATCAGGATCTGTCCTTTATCACCTAACAAGGTGTACAGTTTCTGAAGATAGGTATCAATTTTCGCCAGGCTTTCAAACACTCCGGTACCGTTCATCAATAATAAAATGGTATCAAAATTTTCTCCGGAAAAATCAAGCATATTTTCACAAACGGCCTTTTTAATTCCTCTCAGTTTACAAACCTCAACAGACTTTGGTGAAATATCCAACGCGGTCACATCAAGGTTTCTTTCGTTTTGAAGGAATAAAGAATGAGAACCGGCTCCTGCCCCAATATCCAGAACTTTTCCTTCGGATAACTGCAGTGCTTTCTGCTCAATATCATTCATTTCGTCAAACGCTCTGAATAAATAATCCACCGGAAGCTCATCCAGCTCAGAAATTGACGTTTCAGTCTGCAGATCCTCCGGATTTTCATTGTGATAATAATCCCAGATCGCTCTGCCCATTAAATCTTTCATAGGGCAAAGATACGGGTTCATGATGATAGTTGCGAGTTTATTTTGTTGCGAGTTACTGGTTGCTGGTTTCTTTTGTTGCTAGTTGTTTTTGTTGCTGGTTGTATTAGGTTGTCATTATCTTGGCTCTTGAATCTTGAATCTTGGTTCTGTATCAAAATTCACCATTCACTTCCGAAGCAAAATTCACTATTGACATCAATGCGCTTCCATCAATATTTCACAGAATATCTCCCTAATCCCTAAAACCTGCCACCTATCACCTATTTCCTACTCCATCGAATCCTTCTCTTTATGCCTGTCCGCCTGAGATTCATTCTCTGCAACCCCAGCTTTCCAATAAGAATAAGCATACAATTCCTGGGAAGTCCAGTTTTTCTCTTTTCTCAGATAGGTACGGATTTCTTTCACACTTGAAAATTCACAGGCTACATAACCAAATTTTGTCGTCTCGGGGATCTCAATGCTTTTTACCACATTGACAATTTCGCTGCTGATGTGACGTTGTGCATTGTGTAACCATTTAAAATCAACCTGGGCATTGGTTTCAAGCAGCTGCTCGTCTTCTTTTCCATGAACTTCGATGATGCATGTTCCTTTTGCCGTTTCGGGAAGTGTTTCCAGGATTGCACTGATCACCGGAATGGCTGTAGCATCTCCTACCAACAAATACCAATCTGCAGCGGGATACAGCTCTTTTCCCTCCAAACGCATCATCACACCCAATTTTGAGCCTGCTTCAGCCTCTCTTACCCATCGGGAAGCCGGGCCACCGTCTCCATGGTCTACAAAATCAATGATCAACTCATTTTTCTCAAGATCAATTCCTCTGTGGGTATAGGTTCTGATTGCCGGAGCAACTTCTTTAGGCGGATACACCCATTGATGGTTTTCATCCAAAGTCGGAAAATGAATTTCGTTCAATCCAGCAGGTGGAACGGCAATTTTATTATTATCTCCCACCATCGTGTTCCTGAACAACTGAACTTCCGGTGAATACAAATACACTCTGATAAAATGGTCAGTAATGTATTCTTTTCTGGTTACTTCGGCAACAATCTGCCCTGTTGAAATTTTGGCCATAACTGATTTTTTTTTAAAATTAAAATCCGGTTTCCGATCAATCTCAGAAACCGGATTTGAAATACAATATGTTTTCAGATCAAGGCATTTTTACCTTTATCTTATTTTCTAGAATTCAAAAGTGTAAGAAAGGTTGAATGTTCTTCCTCTTCCTTTATAATTAAACAGTTCCGGAAGTCCGTAAGTAGAATATAAAACCTGGGAACGCTTGCTCCAGATGGTTTGATAATCGGTATTAAACAGGTTTTGGATTCCCAGATTGAATTTTCCCCAGTTGAAACGGTATCCCATCATCAGATCTGAAGTATTATAACCTTCCACAACATTATTAAGCTCGTCTTTCTGTTTGAAATTCTGCAAAGACTGGAATCTGAATGACCAGTTTTTAATATTATATCCGATATACGTTACCAATTTTGAAGGAGAGGCATTGTAAATTTCCTGTTTCTGCCATTCTCCTTTATTATCTACCTCAGATTTAATCAAAAGTCCGCTTGCTCCAAAATAAACTCCATTGTTTAAAGCATAAGAAACCTCAGCTTCGATTCCCATGTTTCTTAATTTCAAATCATTCACAAGAATCTGGAAGGTCTTTTTATCTACGGCAACTGTTTTATCAGAATTACTCAGGAATCCCGCAATCTGAGCTCTTAATCCTCCTTTGTTGATACGGTAACCTAGCTCAAACTGATTGGTTTTGATCGCCTGAAGAGGCTGCTCTTTTACATTGATGCTGGATACCACATCCCAATTTGTTCCCACCAGTTTATATTGTCCAATTCCATAAAACTTGGCAGGATCAGCTAAGCTTGCTCCCTGAGAAAATGTTCCCCAAATCTGATGTTTTTCATTGAATTTATACAACAATCCGGCATTGGCTAAGGTGACATTATAAGAACTTTCACCTCCCGGAATTGCAGATGCTGAACTCCCATATCCCATTGCCATCTGTGTCTGCTGTTCGGAGCCAATAAAATCATCCATTTTTACATTGATATGTTGATAACGCACCCCGGCATTCAGTTGTAATTTTGGAAGAATATTATATTTTGCCTGAACATATCCTGCATAACTCTGTGAATGATTGGTTGGGTATCTTCCCAAGCTGTATTTTGTTTCATTAATTAAACCACCACTAGACATTGTTTTTGCAATATCATAAACAGATTGTGTTCCTTCAAACTTTTCAAAATCGAAATCTGCTCCATAGGTAACATTCAGTCCGCGCCATGATTTGGATAATAAGGCTTTAATCCCTGAATAATAAGTATCCTGCTGTGAAGAGGACATATAAGGTATTTTTCCCGTCTGCAGGGTAACATTTCCAGGAAATGGATAGAATCCTAATTTTTCACCACGGGTAGCCAATTGCACATACAAATCCTGCCCGCCTAAGATACCGTTTGCATTATACGCTACAGTTGCCATATAACGTTCTGTTCCTACATTTTTATCAGATGAGAAACCATCTCTCATTTCCAGCAATGAAGCATTTTTTGTAGTAAATGCACTCAGGTTTTCGCCTAAAAATAAACTTCGGTCTCCATTAAATTTAGAATTGTAATATTGAAGGGAAGCTGTTATTTTATGTTTATTATTAAACTGATATCCTCCTGTAGCCAAAATATCAATCGACTGGTTATACTGAAGGTCAGTCTGGGTAATATCTGTGAAGAGCTGTTTCTGGTCGGCGCCATACACTCCTCCATTTTGCTGGTAAGCAATTCCTAATCTTCCGAAGAACTTATCCCCTTTGGCCGCAATAGACTGAGCGGCACGGAAGTCATGGTCGTCCTTACCCATAAATCCGGTACGTACACCTAGTTCTGTCTCTCCACTGATTCCTTTTTTGGAAGGGATTTTTGTAATAATATTGATGATTCCACCAGTCGCATTACCTCCATAAATTGAGCTTGCTCCTGAAAGCACCTCTATTCTTTCAATATTAAAGGGATCAATAGCATCCAGCTGGCGGCTGATTGCACGGATACTGTTCAGAGTGACTCCATCAATCATGACAAGTGCTGAACGCCCTCTCATATTCTGTCCGTAATTGGTTCTTCCCTGTGGACCAATATCCATAGAAGGAATAAGAATCGACAACATTTCTTTGATGGGAACTCCGCTTTTAGCCTGTTCCTGAATCTTTTCTTTCTGTACTACCCACACTGTTCCCGGAACTTCAGAGATTTTTGTAGGTTTTCTGGAGGCTACAATGACCACATCTTCAATACCTTTAGCGGCAATAGAATCTTTAGCGGTCTGGGAAATCATCACTCCCGAAACCAAAAGACCTATGAATGCATACTGCTTTTTCATTCTTTCTACTTCAAAATTTTATAATCTCACAAAGATAATCCTTATTTAGAAAGAATAAAAATAACGAAATATGAAATTTTACTTTTTTTAAAGATGGAAGCTGGAAGAAGGGAGCTGGAAGTTATTGATGATCTGTAATCAATACAAGTTATAATAAATTCCTTTGGAGTAAAGGTTTGAAATAAAACAAATAGCTATAAACCGCCTTTCACTACTTCCCTCTTCCAGCATCCATCTTCCCTACTAAAATGTAAAACCCCAGCCCAACGAAGGACCAGGATTTTACTCGTGAAAAACAAGGTATCTTTTATACTGCAGGTCCTGCAGCATCTTTTATTTCTTCTAATAATTTTTTTCTTTCTCGAAGTCTTCTTCTTGCAATGACAGATTTACCCCCGAGAACTCTTACAAATCTGAAATATTGAAAACGTTTGGCTCCAAAGTGATGGGAAGCAATATAAATCATCACTCCAAATCCAACTAAAATAATATATCCGAATATTTTTTTGGTCGCTACAATGATGGCATTCAACTGAATTGTTTTCATATTGGCAGCTACATTCTGAGGAGTAACAGTCATCCCATCCATATAAACGGCAAGATCTCCAATTGCTGTCACCTGAAATCGGTACTGAAACCAAGAGTACAATGTTGAAAAAATTCCTACCGCAAGGAAAGTTCTCCAAACCAATACAAGTCCGATGGCAGCCAGCATCTCATCCATTTCAAGCTTATCCAGTGTATAAAACCATACGGAGATAAACAGAGAACACATTCCATAACCTTTTAAAAACATAGGCAGATACCAGTTGTCATAATTGAACTCCAGTACCATAGAAAAGTACATAATAATGGCATATCCGATCATTGCGGCAAAACCGGAAAGAATATACATTTTCAAAGGTTTTTCTTTTTTAAACCAGAAAATTGCGAGAATTCCGGCCAGAATAATTCCGGGAATCATAAGTAAACTCAATCTGGTATTGGTCAATTGATCATATCCCAAAACTCCCACTGCAAAAGTATTCTGTATAGAGGCTGTTCCAAGAAACATTCCCAGCCAGAAAAGCATAAACAAACCGTGCTGTACATTATTCTTTTTAAAAATTTTGAAAGAAATATACGGTCGTTTTAAGGTTAGCTGGCGGATAGAAAGTAATGCAAAACTTACAAAAGCAGCAATACTGGCATTCATGATATTCTTCGAATTGAACCAGTCCTGCTGTCTTCCAAAAGAATAAACGTATGCTGAAAACATGAACGTTGAAATAAAAAGCAAAATACTCAACCAGTCAATATAATGAAGAGGAACTTTTAACGCAAAATATTTATTGTGCATAAAAATCCAGTGTATCAATGCTAAAATAAAGCATAAAACTGCTGTAAACAGATAAAACTGCTGCCAGTTATAAATCAGGGCAAACTCTGCTGCATAATAAGTAGCCACCTGATTCATCACAAGAACGAATGTATAGAAAGCGCCATAAAACATACCGCGGTTTCCAATCATAACCATCAGGGGCAGGAACAGCTCTATGGTAACCATCATCTTCATAAAACCAATGAGTAAAGAAGTAAATATGAAGATTACTGGCTGTAAAGTAGTTCCGTTCACATAACTAAGCAGCCCTAAAAGTACCAGAAGCAAAACCATCTTATCCCTTACTTTGAATCTCATTTTGATTCTGAGGACAACAGGCATACAAGCTCCCATACCAATGGTGGTTGCATAATTGGCCCACATAAAATATTCTGTCATGGCGCCGGTACCACTTACCAGAGAACTGATATTCCCCGTATACACTCCACCGATAGGCATTACCACTGCAAGCAGTAATACAATCAGCAGCAGCTGTATGGGTTTCGGTACCCAATTGTTATATAATCCTTTGTTGTACATGATAAAATTAGAAATTAGAGGTTAGAAACCAGAAGTTAGAGACTGGAAGTTTTCAGCTTAACTCCGGTATTTTCTAATCTTTTAATCTTTCAATGATTAAATCTTTTAATGACTACCGATATTCACGTTCATATTCATTCCGGCGCTCAGTTTATCCAGATCTTCTTTTTTATTGGAAGCTGTAAACTCTATTCTCACCGGTATTCTCTGCTGTACTTTAATGAAGTTTCCGGTAGAGTTATCCGTTGGTACGCTTGAATATCTTGATCCGGTAGCCGCAGAAACCGCAGTTACCACTCCTTCGAATTGTTTACCTCCTAAAGCATCTGCTGTCATGGAAATTTTTTCTCCAATTTTGATATTAGGCATCTGGCTTTCCAGAAAGTTGGCGGTTACCCATTTCTGACCATTCAGTACGATGGTTGCCACCTGTTGCCCCGGCTGGATCAACTGACCTTCGGAGATGGTTCTTCTTCCCATTACTCCATCATAAGGTGCGGTGATCACCGTATACGAAAGGTTGATTTTTGCCATATCCAAAGCAGATTTTGTTCTTTTAATTTCAGCATCATTGATTCCCAGCTTACTTTTCACTTCAGTCGTAGAAAGGTTTGCAGATTGTTTTTGATTTACCAGAGTTTCATAAGCCGCCTTTTGAGCATCATATTCTGTTTTTACCTGATCATATTGCTGTCTTGTAACTGCTTCGGCTGCCAAAAGATTTTTATATCGGTTTAAATTCTGTTCAGCATTCCATAATCTTGCTTTTGCTCCCGCAATATTGGACTGCATCACATTGATATTGTTGGAAACCGTGTTCACGGAAGAACTTGTTGCCGTTTTTTGAGCCATTGCATTCTGATATGCTGCTTCTGCCTGTCCCAGCTGAGTAAGAATTTCACGTTCGTCAAGGATGACCAGGGTATCTCCTTTTTTTACATGCTGATGTTCAATAAACTTAATTTCTTTGATATAAGCAGAAACCCTTGTATTAACAGGATTGATAAATTCTTCTACCTGTGCAGCTTCTGTATAGGTTTTGCTGCCAATATGAAAATATTCTCGTATTAACCAGAATAATCCGAAACCGATCACCAAAAAGACGATGATATTGGAAATAATAGCTCTGATTTTATTGGTTTTATTTTTCTTTTTCTTGTTTTCTACAGCAGATGCTGCTTGAGTTGATGTAGTATCTTGAGTAGTTTGTCCCTTGTTTTCCATTGTGTTGATTTTCAGTGTTAAAAATTAAAGTGTTCCTGTAGATTTCAAAAGGTTGTAATACTGATACAAAACATTGATCTCAGCATTGGCATAATCGAGTTCTGACTGCAGTTTCTGGTTCTGTGCATCAATCATTTCTGCCTGTACAGCCAGTTGATTCAGATACTTGGCTTCTGTAATCTTGTAGTTTTCTTCTGCCAGTCTTTTGGAATCATTCAGAATATCTGCCTGCTGAATGGCTTCCTGATATTTTGTATAGGCTGCATTCACTCCCATATCCACATTCTGCTGTACCAGAATCATCGCACTATTCGCCTGATTCTTTTGCAGCTCACCTAATTTCACTTTTTCTTTTGTTTTATAAAGAGTATCTATATTATAACTTAAAGAAATTCCTGTCTGCCAGCCTCCTGAATACATATCCAAAACAGGATTTCTGGTTGTAATCGGTCTTTGCAGCGTATATCCACCAAATCCGGCCAGCGTAGGCATATTATCCGTTTTGATGATCTCAATATTTTTATCTGCAACCGCAATATTTTTTTGAGCCGATTTCAGCAAGGGGTTGCTTCCATAAGCAAGATTTGTATAATAATCCATGCCTATTCCGGATTCTTTGTTTTCTAAACTTTCCGTAGGAATAATTTCGGTATCAGAAGATAGACCTAAAGCAATATTCAGGTTGTAATTAAGGATCTTTTTATTGTTTGAAAGAGTAAGAATTCCCTGATCCAGGTTTTTGATGGCCAATTCTCCACGAATGACTTCATTTCGGGTCACCATTCCCTGCTGATAGAACTTCTGAATATTTTTAAGACGCTCCTGAGCCAGTTTCTTATTATTCTGAAATACCTCTTCCTGATTGATGATTTTATAGACATCCAGATAATTGGAAATCACTAAAAATTTCACATCCTGCTTATTTTTCTCAAGATCCAGTTCAGAAAGCTGCTCACGAAGTCCTGCCATTTCGATAGACTTATTCACCAATCCTCCCTTAAAGATCAGCTGTGTAGCCTGTACCGCATAGGAACTTCCGTAATGAGGCATAGGAACCTTTGTAGAATTCGAAAAATCTGTATCGATGGCAACTGCATCTCCTAGATAGAACTGGCTTGTAGAAGCAGTAATCGTAGGAAGTTTCTGAAGTTTAACAACATTAATATTCTGCTTTGCAATATCAATATTCTGAGCAGAAACTTTGAGCTGCTGATGATTATGAACAGCAAGTTCCGCTACCTCACTTGCGGTCATCTGCTTAATCTGTTGTGAAAAAAACAGCGCAGGAAAAGCTGCTATCAATACAGATAGTGCTGTTTTTATTTTCTTTGTCATTTTACCTTGTTTTACAGAGGCAAAGTTAGGTCAACAACAAAATCAATCAAATGCTTGATTTTTGGAAAAAGATGTTCAAATGTAAGATTTTAGTTTTCAAACTGATGTCTGTACTGTGTAGGGCTAACCTCCAGATGTTTCTTAAAAAAGTGAGAAAATGAGTATTGATCGCTAAATCCGAGAATAGAAGAAACCTCTGAAACCGGTTTACTGGAAGAGTTTAAGAGTACCTTCGCCTCATTGATCACAATTAAAGCGATGATCTGGCTTGCAGACTTTCCTGTAATCGTCTTCACTACTGCGGAAAGATGTCTGGTTGTAATTGATTGTCGTTCGGCATAAAACTCAACAGTCCTTTCTGTAAGATGATGTTCCGAAAGATCAGTAAGAAATACAAATACAATTTCTTCCTGTCTGGACATCTGGTTCATAGAACTGTTATCTTCCTTGGAAATAATTCCTGCCATCTGATAACAAAAAACAGAAAAAAGATGCTCCACCATTTCTTTCTTGTAAAGCATTTCCGTATCAGAATCCAGGATATATTTCAGGAAATTAACACTTTTCCAGACCACTTCCATTTCATCCTCTGGAAAAGGGACCCCTTTATTCATCTGCTGCCTGAAATAACGGTAAGTAATCAAACGGTTAAACTTCAATGATAAGGCCGAAATAAATCCTCTTTTATAAGAAACCATCCTGGACTGAAAATCGTCTGTTACGGAAACCACTTCATAAATAGTTTGCGGATCGGTTACCATAAACATATTGGCGGAAACTTCAAGATCACTGAAATGCTGACGCAGTTTTATCGTTCCTGATTTAATAAATATAAACGCAGGATTATCAGGACGGAAAGGCTTATCGACAGCTATTCTCTCGAAAATATTTCTTTCCGTAAAAATATCAACTCCGAATTTTTCTAGGGCAGACATAAGACAAATGTAAGCAATCTTACCAGTGATTACAAAATTTTATTATTTTAGCATTCATCCAATTTTCCTTCAGCATGAGAAAGGTCGATTTATTATTTGCCGAATACAGTAAAAGTCACAGAAATGCGACCAACAAGTTCATTCACTGGATTTGCGTACCCTTAATTTTCTGGACCATTCTAGGTTTTGCATCCCTGATTCCCTCCCCTCATTTCTGCGCTTCCTACTTCGGATGTGCCAGTATCATAAGTATTATTGCGATTATTCTGATCACTCTGTTCTATATAAGACTGTCTTTTCGGATCGCTATTGTGATGATTGTAATAATGCTTATGATGGAGCATTTTATCTATCTTACCAATATCAATGTCGGAAGACAATCACGGATGGTTTACCTTAGTGTATTTATTATCACCTGGATTTTTCAGTTTATAGGTCATAAAATTGAAGGAAAAAAACCTTCTTTCCTTAAAGATCTACAGTTTCTTCTGATAGGACCTATATGGCTTCTAGGCTTTATTCTGAAAAAAACAGGAATCAAATATTAATCTTCCAGAGCATATACAGCAAAACTTGCCAGCCAGTGGTCTCCTCCATAATTTCCCTGGAAAAGCAAAGGCAGTCCATTGGCAAGAAATACGTCTGCAGTTTTCCTGAAATCCTTTTTCATGGGATGATTGGCAGGAAGTGCATTTGAAATTCCTTTCATACACCATGCTTTGGAAAAAGAGAGCCCTACCAGGTGAACCGTCTGATAATCGCTAAGGTCACTTACTACAGGAATTTTTTCAACATTCTCCAGGCTTCTTTTTTCGTAAAAAGCATTCAGCCACTGTACAAATTCTTTTTGAGGAAGAACTCTTCGCATCAGATCTGCAATTTCAAGACTTGGCGAAAAGAAATCCGACCCGTCCGGTTCAAGATAGGCAGGTGTTTTCTGATCTTTTAAGAAAAAGTATTTCGCTTTTTCCATCAGCTGATTTTCAAACTCTTTATCTTTATTGGCTCTTGCCCAATCTATGGCAAATGCCATTGCAAATGCTGTATTAGGATGAACTCCGGTTCTGTTCGGATAGGTTTGTTTTGGAAGATATGTTTTCCATGACTTCAGAATCTGATCAGTGAGCGGTTTCAGGTTTTCATGCCATATTTTAGCTTTTGGATGATCCCAATTGGTCAGTTCTTCATCCAGTTTTAAGATCCATGCCCAGCCGTAAGTTCTCTCGAAAGTTCCTGTCAGCTGATATTTTGTAAAATAATCTGCTTCTGTCTGCAGTTTCTCCTTCTGAAAAGATTCATCTAAAATTTTTTCAATCTCTTTAGCACGAGAAAGATTAGGTTTTGTTTTCAAAAGTCTTGTCAGCATCCAATGCCCATGAACAGAGCTATGCCAATCAAAACACCCATAAAAACTAGGGTGAAGATCTTTGGGAGTTAAAGGAACTTCGCCAGCATTATTGATAATATGAGCTGTTTTATTTGGATATTCCTGATTGATACAGTGAAGAGGCTTGTCGGACAATTTCATGGCCATTTCATCTGTAAGTTTTGGAGCTTCCTGGGCATACATCAGAAATGGTGAAAATACAAATGCTAAAAGACTTTTTTTCATGAATTAAAAATAGAGATAATTTATCAGTCTCAGCAATTTTTCAGCCCGGTTTTAAAGCCATCTTATTATTTTTTTGATCTGCTCTTACGTTTTCTTTCATTTTAATTTTTTAACAATTTTAAAATATGAACATTTTTAAGCACACTTTTTGATCATATCCACAAAAAACTAACCCATGAAAAATATTATTCTCATTTTATCAGGACTTATTCTTATTAGTTGTAATAAATCAGGAGTGGCAAAACAGGAAGTCAAAGCTGATCTGATGGAAGTTATCGCTGAAGATCAAGCACCTGCTGCAGCTGTGGCCATACCTCCACCCCTTGCTGTTTCTGAGAAACTGCTTCCCGATAATAATACATCTAACAAAGATGGGTACACCCCAAAGAAAACAGATACCATCTCCAAAAAAATCATCAAAAATGGAGATATGAAAATTCAGATTGGTGATATTAAAAAAGCACAGAGTCAGGTCAATGAAATCATAAAGAAAAATAATGCCTATATCCAGAAAGAAGAGTTTCAAAATACGGACATGGATGATAACCTTAACCTAATCATCAGAGTTCCTCATAAAAATTTCGATGCTCTTGTCAGTTCATTTTCAGACGGAGTAGGCTCGGTTTTATCCAAAAATATTTCATCCAATGATGTCACGGAAGAGTACACTGATATATCGATAAAACTGGCCAATAAAAAAATCTATCTTGAAAAGTATCGTAATATGCTCAAAAGTGCTGCTACCACAAAGGATATGCTGGAAATTCAGGAAAATATCCGAGAACTGGAAGATGAGATTGATGTTGCTGAAGGCAGACTCCGTTTTATTGATGACCGTGTAAACTACAGCACTTTAACGCTCAACTTATACAAAGAGAAAGTAAGAAGCTCAGCGACCTCAGAAATTGGTTTTGGAAGTCGTTTTATGGATTCTCTGACTGAAGGCTGGAACAGTTTTGTAAGTTTCCTTCTGGGATTGGTTTCGTTATGGCCGTTCTTTTTACTTATTCCTATTATTGTTTTCGTTTGGAGAAAATGGAAATCAGGGAAAAAAGATAAAAATTAATCTGTTAAAAATCCGGGCATCTTTGATGCCCGGATTTTCACTGCATTATCAACAATTTATACTGTTTCCAGTATAGGCTTTAATAACAAGAATAGTGCAATAATCTTGTTAAGAGCTGTTAAATATTTTTGAAAAAAGAAATTGTCTCAAAAGTCAAACAATTTGCATTTTATCATTCTGACGAAGGAAGAGTCTTATTTGTAATTTGTAATATGAGATTCTTCACTACATTTCATTCAAAATGACACTTTTGAGACCACCTTTTTGTTTATTCTTTTTATTATTTTCTGATAGTTTTAGTGATACTGCGGCCATCTTTGTAAAGAATTTTCACAAAATATATTCCAGACTGAAGGCGGCTGATATTCATACTGTTCTGTCCTGGATTCATGAAAGTCATAATCTGAAGTCCCTGAGGAGTAATGACATCTACTCTGCTTATTTTACTGTAAGCACTTTCAGGTGCGAAACTGATCAGATGATCAGATACGATTATTGAAAAACCAGCTTCTTTATTGGTAAGCCCGGCAGTACAGCCTGTTCCTTCACTACAGTCACTTACCACCTTCCAGACCGCATTACTTCCCGGTGCTTCTCCCGGATTTGCATACCATTTGTTTTCCCAGATTTTACAGGCATGAAAAACCTTTGTTCCTGCTGTTGGATAAGTTTTTACCGGATTATATTCCTGTGCTCCACAATAGGTCACCGGCCCGCCTGATTCACATCCAGGACCCTCGGTACAAGCACTTACTTCCTCCCATACCATATTTGTTCCTGGCAGTTCTCCCGGATTCGCATACCATTTATTTTTCCAGATTTTACAGGAGTAAAAAACTTTCACTCCGGCTGTAGGATATGCATTAGCCGCATTATACTGCTCTGTTCCGCAATATGACTGACCATTACCAGGTGTTACTTTCTTTGTTCTGACTTTTAATTCATTACTCATATCAGAAAGCTGATCATTCATAGCAACAGATCTTACCGTATAACCATATTCTGTATCTTGTGCCAATCCTGTTCTTGAAAAGCTTGTTTGAACAGTCTCTCCTACTTTAATCCCATTTTCAAATACATGGTAATTTTTAATGCCTTGGGTATGGGTTGAGGCCATCCACATTAGGGAAACAGAATTTTCAGTAACTCCCATTGAATGAAGATTTGATGGCGCTGTGGGTTTTTCAGGAATACCCTCACTGTTCGTTTTTACACTGAGCGGAGCACTTTTCCCTGACATAAGTCCTGAAGAACCTTTGGCCTGTATTTCATAAGTATAAACTGTATTAGCCGTTAAACCAGTATCTTCAAACTGAGCCCCACTCACTTGCTGCACACTTTGTCCGTTGCGGAACACAATGTAAGATACGGCATCTGACTGTGGTGTCCAGCTAATTTTAGCAGAGGAACTGGTAACTCCCAGCTGCGTTAACCCTGTAGGAGTGGCTGGTGCTGAAACTCCTGTTCCTGAGGTTACATTCACATCAATAACATTATAAAATGCATTGGTAGTGTCTGCTACATCCCAGACCGCTAAAATAATATGGTAGCCCGTACGATTAGCAGGAACTGTGATCTGATGAGAAACATTATCCTGTGGTGGAGTTCCATTATGCATAACTGTACCAATGAGTTCAAGATTCTGACGAGTAAGCGGCTGATTGGGATCCCAACCCTGCTTGGTCATATAATAATGCCATTTTGCCGTCGCATGATAAGCTGTATATTTCCAGATAAACGCATTTATACCGGTAGTGATATTGGTTTTCTTCCACCGGTTAGCATTTTGGATATCCAGGGTAGTATCTCCTCCTATACTTCCATTAGCGGACGCAATCTTTCCATCCGCAGGCCCCAATGCAGGAAAGCCTTTTGGAGCTTCCAGAGAAGCGGGTTCATTAATTACAGAGCCATAGATTCCAAATGCGGCAGAATAACCCAATGCAGCCTTATCCAGGCTTCCCTGATATCCTCGTGAGGCAGGGCTCATTACATATCCATGTGCGGATACATGGATTAAAGAAGGTACCAGTATGGCCAGCATCAGCAATACCGGAAAAAAAATTTTACGTGTCATCATATTTTAATATTTTGGTGTTGATTGGGCTGAATTGATTGTAAGCAAAACGGAACTTACATCATCAATAATTCAAAAAATACAAGCGATATTAACCTGCAGCGTTTAAAACAGTTCAATTATAATATGTATAATAAAAAGCCAAACTATATAAAACAATATCATGAATATTAATAATTACATTAAAATTGTAAAATCCATATTGCGTTATATTTAAATATAAAATTAGGGTATTTTATATTACAAAAATATATAAATCCCATGATACTTATCACTAATAGTTGAAATATTTTCAATTAAAATTATACATGAATAAATGAAAGAACAAAAAAAAGAGGAGTTTACAAATCCTATTATAATATTCCAGCCGATTCTAAATAAAAAGCAAAGGCCATGAAATATTCACAGCCTTTTTCTATTTTCTACTCAACAGCTCTCATACTTATTATCAAGCTACAGGAGTATAGTTTATTTTCCCAGTACAAATACTGCAGGAATTTTATGCAGTTCCGGCTTTTGTTTTTGCCAGTCTTTTATTGATTTTGTTTTAATGAACTCATGCTCCGGATCGTTGATATTGGCAGCAATACAAAGCTTAGTATTCGGTGATAAAAATTTACACAGATCTTCAAAAAGCTGATTATTTCTGTACGGTGTTTCCATGAAAATCTGTGAATATCCGGTTTTCTGAACAAGCCCTTCAAGGTTCATGATCTGCTTCTTTTTCTCTCCTTTATCAATTGGAAGATAACCATGAAAAGTAAATTCCTGCCCGTTGAATCCACTGGAAATTAAAGCCAGAATAATGGATGAAGGCCCTGAAATTGGGATCACTCTGATGTTTTTCTCATGACACCATTTTACAATCAGGTTTCCGGGATCTGCAATACAAGGCAATCCGGCTTCCGACAACAATCCGAAGTCCTGCCCTTTCATCATCAGTTCCTGAGCTTCCTTGATATCTGCATTTTCAGTGTATTTATCCAATAAGAATAACTTCAGATCGGCCTGTTTTTTTTCAGGAGCAAAAAATTTCACAACCTTTCGCGCTGTTTTCTCGTTTTCCACGAAAAAATAATCTGTTTGCATGATATAATCTTTCAAAACAGGTGAAAAGTGGCTGATAGAAGTATTTTCAGATAAATAAGCAGGGAGTAAAAAAAGCATTGTATTATTTTTTAGTTCTTTCGTTAAGTGTAGGTTGAGGGAAGTATTTTGTAAGGTCCATGGAAAAAGTAACAGAAGTAATTTTCCAGGTTCCGTTGATCTTCATAAGTGTCCAGATTTCTTTTCCCCAGTTTTCCATTTTGCCATCGTACCAAAAGCTATAATCGAAATTGGCAGAAGCAACAGCTCCATCTTCCACTATCTTAATATTGTCAAATTTTTCTTCAGATTTATCATCTTTAAAACTTTTGATAAAAGCTTTATAATCATCTGCAAAATAGTAATCAGCCTTAGGATTTTTCTCCAGACGCTTAGCCTGTGTTCTGTCTTTATATATCCCGGTCCAAAGGACAGGTTCCTGAAATAAAGAAAGATATCTGGCTTCGTCTCTGGATTTAATACACCCCATAAAGTCATCCATAACTTTACGGATTTCTGTTTCATCTTTGGTTTGAGCGAAAGACAAACCACAGCTAAAAACAAGCAGTAACAGCAGTTTTTTCATGATTATTATTTTGATATTTGGTTTCTGATTGCGGTGCATCCTTTATCCAAAAGCTGGAATACCATTTCAAAATCTTTCATATCTCCCCAATAAGGATCCGGAACCTCAGCATTTTTGTGGTCTCCCAATACTTCTAAAAACAAAGATACTTTCTGTCGTTCTTCTTCATTTTTAGTTTTAGAAACTACATCTCCCAATACATCAATATCCATACAGTAGATCTTATCGAAGGTTTCAAAATCTATTCTGGTAATAGGTCTTGATCTTTGTTTTGATATATCAATATCGTGATGAGCAGCAGTTTTAATGGCTCTTTTGTCAGGGTGCTCTCCTTCGTGCATCGAAATGGTTCCGGCTGAATCTACCGTACAATTATCCGGCAGTTTTGCTTTCATAATTCCTTCTGCCAATGGGCTTCTGCATATATTTCCTAGACAAACCATTAATATTTTCATATGCTGTTTATTTAAAAAGAGTCTTTTATCACGACAAAACTAAATAAAAAATGAAGAATAAAACTATCCTTCATTTTAATTTATTTAAGCTCAATGCTATTTATTGTTTGATTCTTTCCGTAAGATCTTTTACGTACTTCTTGATTTCTTTATCAATTTTAGAAACATCTTTGATAGTATCACAAGCATACATTACTGTAGAGTGATCTTTTCCTCCCATTTCCTCACCGATTTTGGTAAATGTAGAATTGGTGAATTCTTTCGAGAAGTACATCGCAAGCTGTCTTGGCAAAGCAATCTCTCTTTTTCTTGTTTTAGAAAGCAACTGCTCTTTTTTGATTCCGAAATAATCACACACCACTTCCTGAATGTAAGGAATATTGATGATCTTTTTCTGGTTGGCAGCAATTCTGTTGATCGTCTCCTTAAGCAATTCAAGACTAAGGTCTCTCTTATATACTGTAGAGTAAGCAATCACCGAGTTAATTACTCCGATAAGTTCTCTTACATTGGTTTTCGTTTCCACAGCAAGGAAGTCAAGCATATCTCCCGGAAGAACAATTCCGTCTCTGCTTAATTTATCTTCGATAATCTGTCTTCTTGTGGACAGATCCGGTGATTTGATTTCTGCAGAAAGTCCCCATTTGAAACGGGAAACAATTCTGTCCTGAATATCCATAATATCTGCCGGTGCTTTATCGGAAGTAAGGATAATCTGTTTTCCATTCTGATGCAGGTGATCAAAAATATGGAAGAAACTGTCCTGAGTAGCTGATTTTCCAGACAGGAACTGAATATCATCAATAATCAGTACATCTACCATTTGATAGAAATTCGCAAACTCAGTTTGTTTATGTGCTTTGGCAGCAGAGATAAACTGCTGGATAAATTTTTCAGAAGACAGATAAAGAACTACTTTATCTGGAAACTGGTTTTTTACTTCAAGACCAACCGCTTGTCCTAAGTGTGTTTTTCCAACTCCATAACCTCCGTATAAAAATAATGGGTTAAAAGCTGTTGCACCAGGTCTTTTTGCAATAGATCTTGCTACAGTGGCTGCAAATTTATTGCTTTCACCTTCTACATAACTATCAAAAGAATAGTCAGGCTTCAGGTTAGAATCTATATTTACTTTTCTAATTCCAGGAACTACAAACGGGTTTACAATATTAGCAGAAAAACCTTGTGGCATTGTTTCCTGTGTTTTTGGAGTAGGAACACTTTGTCCCTTGATGTTCATGGTAACTGGTTTTTCTTCACCTTTTGGTCTGTTTTCCATCACAGAATACCATAATTTCACTCCTTTTCCAATATTTTTCTTCAGGGCAGCAGAAAGCAAGGACAGATAATTGTCCTCTATATATTCCTTGTAAAAATCGCTCGGTACGATCAACGTAAGGTTGTTGGCCACCAATGAAAGCGGCTGAACCTTATCGAATAGCATATCGAAAGATTTTTCAAGTTTTTTAAGGTCAGAATTGTCTTCAGCAGCGTTGAGGTTATCGCGCATAAACTGAAGGCATTTCTGCCATATCATCATTAAATTGTCATCCATTTTTTAAGCCCCGATTATTCTTTGTTTGTACTGTGTTTAGAAGGAAGACAAAGGTCCAATTTTTTCTTTTCAAAAAAAAATATTGCAGGTATTGATTATTTAAAAATATATTTGTATGTATAATTTAACACGTAAAATGATACACACAACACACTCAATACGAGTACGTTACGCAGAAACAGACTCAATGAAATATGTATACTACGGAAACTATGCAACGTACTTCGAAGTAGCGAGAGTTGAACTCTTCAGAAGCATAGGAATTTCATACGATGAAATTGAAAACCAAGGAATTTGGCTGCCCGTTTCCGACTATAAAATTAAATATATCCGCCCAGCTTTATATGATCAAAAATTAGAAATTCATACGTATGTAAAAAAAATTCCGGGCGTAAGAATTGAATTTGAATATGAAATTTACAATGAAGAGCATATTAAAATAACAGAAGCTTCCACTACTCTATTCTTTTTGGATGCAAAAACCAACAAAGTCATCAAGTGTCCGGAGTTCCTGATGGAAATGATCGAGAAGAGTTGGAAGGAGGGGTGATAGGTAGTAGATATCAGGTAGCAGGAATTAGCGATTAGCGATTAGGGATTAGGGATTAGGGAGATATCCTGTAAAATATTGATGGAAGACCATTGATGTCAATGGTGAATTTTGCTTCGCAGGTGAAAGGTGAATTTTTTAACGCCATTAAGATGTTTATCTCTACTTAGTCCATAACAAAAGAAACCCGCAACAAAATAAACCAGCAACTCTCAACCCGTAACAAAACAAAACCGTCACACGCACTCTATTTATGAATTAATTCGCACCTTTGTACCTTTATTTTAATCATCCCTTATATTATATATTATGAAGATTGCATTTTTGGGACCTCATGCCAGTTTTACCCAGCTTGCCGCTGCCCAACTATTTCCCAATGAAGAGTTATTACCACAAGCCAGTATTCTGGATTGTTTTAATGCGGTTGAAAACGGAGAAGCAGTAAAAGCGGTTGTACCTTTGGAAAACTCTATTGAAGGAACCGTATCTATGACGCTGGACTATTTATATAAGACTCCGTCTATTAAAATAGAAGCAGAAGCAGTAATGCCTATTGCTCACCATCTAATGATTCATCCGGAAAACGCCATAAAGAATATTGAAAGAATATATTCTCACCCGCAGGCGCTTGCACAGAGCTTTCATTTTCTGGATACTCATTATAAAGAGATTCCGAAACAGGATTTCTCTTCAACTGCCGCTGCCGCTAAATTTGTTTCTGAGAATCCCGGCACTCCTATTGCAGCAGTAGCCAACCAGTTTGCCGCTAATTTATATGGTTTGAAAATCATCAACCGTAATATTCAGGATTTTGAACAGAACCACACCCGATTTATCATCATTTCGAAGGAACAGAATACATATCAGAATGATCAACTGGAAACACTGGGCGAAAAATCAGGAATGCTGATCACTCTTCCGGAAGACCATCCTGGTGGACTGCATCAGGTTTTATCTGTTTTTGCGTGGAGAAAAATGAATCTCAGTAAAATTGAATCCAGAACTTTAAAGACCGGATTGGGAAATTATTTCTTCTTCATCAATGTTGAAGGGCCATGGAAAGAGGTCTTGCATGAAAACGCACTAAAAGAGTTGGAATCCCTCAATGCCAATGTTGATTTTCTTGGAAATTATAAAGAATTTCTTCTGGAGAGCTAGAAAAAATCAATAAATCTATACAAAAAACACCGCTGTTAAGGCGGTGTTTTTTTTGTTTCTACTCTTAAAAATACAAAATTCAAAAAAAATTTACCCTAAATAACCCTACTACAATTTCTTTTGTTTAAATAAAAAATAACCCACATTATAGAGAGAATTATCTTTTTATAAAGCACTGATAAACAATAATTTAAATAAAAATTAAATATAATAAGTCGTAATTGAATTATGCATAAATATCAATTAAAATATAAACATATGTTTAAATATATTACATCATATTAACATTAAAATTATAAATATCACAATGCTGGGTATAATTTTTATTGTATATTTGCTTAGCAACTAATTAAAAATCTTGATCATGAAAACTAAACTTTACAGCTTAATGTTAGCATGTGCAGCGTTACCATTATTCTCACAAGTAGGTATCAATACAGCTACTCCATCTGCAACTTTAGATGTTAACGGAACTATGAAAGTTCGTGATACCCCTGCAGCTACAGCGCTACCCGGATATCAAGTTTTAGCAATTAACCAGGGAACTACTCAGGTTTACAGTGTGGATCCAGCGCTATTAATAGCAGCATCAGGAACTAATACTTCTGTATATGCAGCGAAAAAAACAACGGGCATCACTCTTCTGAGCGTAGGAGCTTTCCCAGCATCTTTCCAGCCTGTCAACTTTTTAGCAGCCGACCGAAACATTGGTAGCTCCTCTTTATTTACAGATGGCGACGGTGCTTATAACATCCCGTCAACCGGTGTATATGCTGTCGGATTTGCATTCAGATATGGAACAGGATTACAGGCATCCCTATTATCAGGAACTCCGGGAATCGGTATCGCAAGAACCAGAACAGGAGTATCAACAATAATAGACAGCCGTCCTTTCAGTGGTGTTAACCTTGCATTGGCAGTTAACTTAACACTTTCTGATTCCAGCATCCATTCTTTGTATTCATTCCAGGCGGGTGACAAAGTATCATTCGGACTTACCGATGCCGGTGTTTTCACTGTAGGATTATTGGGATCCAGTATTGCATCATTCTACATTTACAAAGTATCAAACTAGTAAAACATATTGTTAGTTATCTATACCATTTAACCCATCGCTTATACCGCGATGGGTTAATTTTTTAAATGAGCATATCAAACATTTCTTTATATTTGATAAAAACTAATGAAATGAATGAATTTGTTGCTGTCATACTCCTTATAATCATCTTCATTATTTTCAACAACCTGAACACCAAAATCAGAAAGCTTGAAAAGGAGATCTCTGATCTTAATTATAAACTCAATAATACTCCTCCGGCTCAAACTGAAGCCGTTCATAAGAAAACACCAACGGAAGAAACTTTTATACCACAGCAGGTTTATCATGAAGAGGCAAAACATCATGAAAATAGTGAAAAGACCTCAACACCAGTTCAAAAAGACTGGCATACTCCTGTTCTTGATTTTTTAAAACAAAATACCCTTACCATTATTGGTATTTTCACCCTCGTTCTTGGGATTGGTTATTTCGTGAAATACGCTATCGATAAAAATTGGATTGGAGAAACTGCAAGAGCTGGAATCGGTTTCTGTACCGGAGCAGGAATTATCATAACCGGACATTTTCTGAGAAAAAATTACCAAGCCTTCTCTTCCATCATTACAGGAGGCGGAATTGCCGTCTTATATTTTACAGCCACAATTGCCTTTCGTGAATATCATCTGTTTACCCAAAACACCGCCTTTGTCATAACCGCACTGATTACCGCAGCCTCTATCATCTTATCCTATTATTATAAGAGTGAAGTATTGATTATCTTTTCCCTGATAGGTGGTTTTTCAGCTCCTCTGATGATCAGTACGGGACAAAGCAATTATCTTTTCCTTTTTATTTATATTACTCTTTTAAACACCGGAATGCTGGCAGCCTCTTTTCTGAAGCACTGGAAAAGCGTGGGATGGACCGCTTATATTTTCACAACAGCCTATCTTTTCTTCTGGACCGATGAAAGTCCCGAACTTTTAAGCATTACTTTTTATCTGATCAGCTATGTGATTTTCTACATTTTTGCCCTGCACGACTATTTCAGAAAAAATATACTTTCAACCTCTGATATTTTAATACTCGCGCTCTTAAATTTATCGAGTATTTTAGGACTGCTTTATATTTTTGACACCCTAAAATATGAGCCTCCGATTATTTTCCCTCTTATTTTTACTGCTTTAAATTCTGTTCTTCTGTTTAGGGAATATACCCGCAAAAACTTTGGAATTGCTTATTCTGTATTCGCAGGACTTGTTACCAGTCTTATAACCATTGCAATTGCCATTCAGTTTAAAACCCATCTCATCACCAGTATTTGGGCAATAGAAGCTACTCTCCTTCTTTTCATATGGAAAAAAACAGGTCATAAGATTTTCAAAATTTTCTTTTACATTCTGTTCCCATTAGTTATGATCGCCCAGCTTGTAACCTGGACAGAATATTTTGGGACAAAAGATTTCAATATTATATTCAATCCTCCGTTTATTACCAGTTCGTTTACCATAGTTTCCATCATGATTAATTTATATTTATTAAGGAATACGGCAAAAGAACTACAAGGGAAAGCCAATAATATTTTTGAAGATCTTATTACGATCATCAGCTACGGAGTTATTTATATTACTTTCCTCCTTGAAATCACGTATCACATTTCGGAAATGCCGTGGTCAGCAATTACCAGCGTAGGACTTTTATTCAGTATTTATTATATTTTTATCTTATTACTTTTCAGAAAACCCCTGAATATCAGAAATGACATTCAGACTCTTCTGATTTATCTGTTTTTTTTCCTGCTGATTATTAATACATCCGCTTCTACACCGCCTGTTATCACCGCTATTTTAACAAAAAAATTACATATAAGTTTCTATTTTTTACATCTGATACAATGGATACCCTTTATCTATATAGGTTATAAAATCATTCCTTCTTCTGCGTTTCACAAACAACAGATTTCATACTGGATACTGTCTTTAGCACTTATCATTTCTGTAAGTTGTGAACTGCACCATTCTTATATTGTAATGGTTTCCCATAGTCTTACCCAGTCTTATGAAGCAAGTAAACATTTCAATATTCTTTATCTTCCTATTATATGGACAATTCTTGCCAGTATTTTTATTTATAATGGTTTGAAAAAAAATATTCAGGAATATAACAAAATTGGTTTTGCACTGATAGGGCTCATGGTATTAAAGCTTTATGGTTACGATGTATGGCAAATGGACAATATTTCAAGAATCAGCGCATTTATTGTGCTCGGAATTATTTTACTATTGAGTTCTTTCACTTTCCAACGCCTGAAAAATATGATCAAAAATATGATGGATAAAAAAGACAAAACCGAAGAAAGCACAGACTGATAATCAGGGTAAAAGTTTTTATTTCTAAATAAAATTTAAAACAATTCAAGATTTTATTCAAATTTTATAAAAAATAACTATATTTATCACGTTTTTAACAGTTACATATTCTGATTATGAAAAAATTACTCTATTCTTTTTTAATACTATCCTCCGCTACTTTATTTGCACAGCAAAAAAATCCTGCTGTGAAGTTTGCAGTGGCTGACAACGCTATTGGAACAGTAGAATTGTTCAATACAAGAAAGAACGTATTGCAGGTTTCAAAAGTATACAATACTCCGGCAAGCCTTCCGCAAAGTTTAAAAAAATACAGTTCTGTTTTTACAAAAGGGTTAACTGAATATAAATTCAAAAACGGAGAAAATATATTTGACAGAATGCCATTATCTGACATCAATGTACAATATAAAATCCCGGCAAATAATCCTGTATTTATTGATGGGTATGAATTTACAGACACAAGCACTGTAATTTATCCTGAAATCAAGAAAAGAACAGAAACAAAAGATTACAACGGTAAGAAAACATTATTTATTTACACTACCGAAAATTAATATCATAAAAAAGGATGCTTACAACAGCATCCTTTTTATTTTAATATTTATTGTTCCACTTTTTCTTAAGTTCTTCATAAATTTTCTTTTCTGTAGAATTATTACCAGGTTCATACAGTTTCACATTCCTGATTTCTTCCGGAAGGAAGTCCTGTTCTACAAAATTCCCTTCATAAGAATGGGCATATTTATATTCTTTACCATAATCCAGATCTTTCATGAGTTTTGTTGGGGCATTCCTTAAATGAAGTGGCACAGGCAGATTTCCTGTTTGTTTCACTAAAGCCAGCGCTTCATTGATAGCCATATATGCTGAATTACTTTTAGGAGAAACCGCCAGATATACAGCCGTTTCACTTAATATAATCCTTGCTTCAGGATTCCCGATTACATTAATCGCCTGAAAACAATTATTGGCAACCACCAAAGCGTTTGGGTTAGCCAGCCCTACATCCTCAGCAGCCAGAATAAGCATTCTTCTTGCAATAAACTTGATATCTTCCCCTCCGGCTATCATTCTCGCCAGCCAGTACACCGCTCCGTTCGGATCACCACCACGCATCGATTTGATAAAGGCTGAAATAATATCATAATGCTGCTCTCCGTTTTTATCATACAGCGCCATAGTCTCCTGAAGCACTTCAAGAACATCAGAATTAAGAATTTCCTTTGTATCAGAGTTTTTATATTGATTCAAAACCAATTCTACAGAATTAATAAGTTTTCTGGCGTCCCCTCCGGAATATTGAATGAAAGCTTCTTTTTCAAGGATGGTAAAATCTGTTCCTTCATCTTTATTGTATCTTCCAAAAGCAATATCGATCAATTCTTCAAGTTTTTCGTAACTCAAAGCCTTTAAAATATACACCTGACTTCTTGAAAGCAAAGCCGAAACCACCTCAAAGCTTGGATTCTCTGTAGTGGCTCCAATCAAAACAATCCAGCCTTTTTCTACTGCATGCAGTAATGAATCCTGCTGAGACTTATTAAACCTGTGGATCTCATCAATAAACAGAATCGGTGATTTTCCTGAAAACAGATTCTGCTTTTTGGCATCCTCAATCACATCACGTACCTCTTTCACCCCTGAAGAAACCGCAGACAGTTTATAGAATTTTCTCCCCGACTGCTCCGAAACAATTTCAGCCAGCGTAGTTTTCCCGGTGCCTGGAGGCCCCCAGAATATCAGTGAATTCAAGGTGTTGTTTTCAATCATTTTTCGGATTGTTCCCTTGTCTCCGGTAAGGTGCTCCTGCCCCAATACATCATTCAGGGTTTTGGGTCTTAATTTTTCAGCTAATGGAATATTTTGGTTCAAAGTAATTCTATTTTTTAAGATCAAAGTTCCGGATTTCTGATCTCCGAAACTTATAACAAATTTAAACTAATTTTCATTTTTTTACCCTATTTTTGCATTGTTTTGAAACTTACATTCAATAAAATCATTACATTTCCACTGGTAATTTTGATCAAATTTTACCAATGGTTCATCTCGCCCTTACTTCCCAAAAACTGCCGCTACGAACCTACCTGCTCTCACTATATGATTGAGTCGCTTCAGGTACATGGTGTCTTTAAAGGTTTCTGGCTGGGATTTAAAAGGATTTTAAGATGCCACCCATGGGGAGGAAGCGGTTATGACCCTGTTCCACCCAAACATAAATGTCAATAATCAAACTATTAAATCAATAGAAAAATGAATACTATCTTTTTCAGAATCTATCTTGTGCTGTTTGCGTTTACAACGCAGCTTTTTTTTGCACAGGAATACCCTGGAGGTTTATCTGACGGAACTTTAGATATCAATGGAAGCAATGTTCCTGTAAAAATCTATTCTACTACAGAAATGGGAGACCTTACGGCTTTTCCAGACAGAGAATCAGACAAGAACCAATCTTTTGTTGTGATCCTTAATGAATCCAATTTTGAACCTGCTTATTATAACTATGGTGCTTCCACTTTAGCGAAGTACAAAGATTCAAAGTACCAGTTTTTTGATAAAAATTTCAAACTTATTGATACTGCAGTTACCAAAGAAAACATTACCACTTTCAAGTATGCAGTAAAGTCAGTAAACCCCATCACTGATGCTGATAAAGTAGAACTTAAAACTTCATTTAAAATATGGGATCCTTCGAAAGGTATTCATATCGGATCATTTACTCTTCATTTTTATAGTTTAATGTTTGTATTTGCCTTTGGTTTCGGATATATTTTAATGACAAGAATCTTTAAGATTGATCATGTTAACCAAAAATACCTGGAACCTTTGTTCACATGGACATTAATCGGAACTATACTTGGAGCAAGATTAGGACATGTTATCTTTTATCAGCCGGAATTATTTAAAGAGGATTTCTGGAGTGTATTTTTACCAATAAGCACAAAAAATGGTTTTAAATTCACAGGGTTTTCAGGTCTGGCGAGCCATGGTGCAACAATCGCTTTGATTTTCACCACTCTATATTATTCATTTAAAATCATCAGAAAAAATCCATTCTGGGTATATGACAGATTGGGGATTGTAGTTGCTTTAGGAGGCGCATTTGTAAGAATGGGGAACTTTTTCAATTCTGAAATTGTAGGTAAACCTGCTGATCCAAATTCTCCGTTTGCTTTGCTTTTCCCACAACAGAGCAGTGAGTATGGGCTTACTGTACCACGTTATCCAAGCCAGTTATTTGAGGCGGTAGGATATGTTTTATTATTCATTTTATTATGGATACTTTACAGAAAAACAGATAAAAAATACCAACAGGGATGGTTATTCGGTCTGTTCTTTATCATTCTTTGGGCCATCAGATTCTTCGTTGAGTTCCTTAAAGAGCCACAAGGCGATGAATTCATCCAGATAGGTGGTCTTAATACAGGCCAGGTTCTTTCTATTCCATTTATGATTGCAGGAGTTGTCATTATGATTGTTTCGAAGAAATTTAAGATCACTCAGGCTGAAAACGAGAAGCCGGAATAATCGTAAGCAAAAAGACCAACATATAAAAAGGCAAATTTGTAGAAATACAGATTTGCCTTTTTTAATATCTTAAAATTATTTCACTATTGTCTCATTACAGGCTCTTCTCCACCTTTCTGTTCAGCTCTTCAAAAACATTCCCGAATTCATCAATGACATCTGTAGGCAGCATAGATTCTTTTGAATGTTTTTCAGAAGCAATATCCGCCGCTCTTCCATGCAGCCAAACACCCAGAATACAGGCTTGCTCCGGAGAATATCTCTGCGCTAAAAGCGAGGTCAGAATTCCGGTAAGAATGTCTCCACTTCCTCCTTTTGCAAGACCGGCATTTCCCGTTATGTTATAAAATACATTTCCTTGTGGAGTAATGACTTGTGTGTGATGATCCTTTAATACAATATAAATATCCAGTTCCTTTGCTTTTTCCCTGGCTAATTCAAGCCTTTTAAAAGAATGATCTGTACTCCCAAAAAGCCTTTCAAACTCTTTCGGATGAGGAGTAATAATGGATTTCTTAGGAATTAATTCTAAATATTTTGGATCTTTTGAAAGGATATTCAAAGCATCAGCATCCAAAATCAAAGGTTGGGAATAGTTTTTCAGAAAACTCAGAAAGCTTTTTTCAGTATCGGAATGAGTTCCCAGACCAGGCCCTATGCCACAGGTAAAATCCTTGTCAAATTCAAAATTTGTCATGACCTGCTCTCCTCCTTTTATAAACATGGCTTCAGGACATGAAATCTGTAAAATTTCGTAGCCGCACTCTGGAGCCAGCGTAAAAGTAAGTCCTGCCCCGGTTTTTAAAGCTGATTGTGTTGCCAACACTGCGGCACCTATTTTTCCATAGCTTCCGCCTATGATAACCGCCTTACCATAGCTGCCTTTATGGGAAAACTCCTGTCTCGGAATGAATATCGATCCTACCTGCTGATCATCAATAACTGAATATTCAGAATCAGTTGTATCAGCGTATATCTGACTTAAATCAATATCCAATACTTCTACTTTTCCGGTATACTTTCCAGTTTCCGGATGTAGAAAAGTGCGTTTCCAGCAGTGAAGGGTGAGCGTGTAATCGGCTTTCAGAATAACAGAATCATGGGTAAACATTTCATCAGCAGACAACCCGGAAGGAATATCAATGGATATTTTAATATTCTTTTTGGTATTCAACTGTTCAACTAGCGTTTTGTATTCTCCTTCCAACGGTCTGGACAATCCTGTTCCGAAAAGAGCATCAACAATAATTGTTTTATCATCAAAATTATAATATTCATTTTGATCAAACTTTCTGACTGAAATTCCTGACAAATCCCGGAGCCTTTTCAGATTAACAGAAGCATCTTCTGAAAATTTTATTTTAGAATCACTTATAAACACATCCACATCAAAACCTTTCAGATAAAGTATTCTTGCAACAGCCAATCCATCCCCTCCATTATTTCCTTTGCCACAAAATACGGCCAGTTTTTTATGATTTTTACAATGTTCTGAGATCCAATGAGCCAAAACCATTGAAGCCCTTTCCATTAATTGAATGGAAGAAACCGGCTCCTGAGAAATCGTAAACTGATCCCAGCTGCGTATCTGTTCTGCAGTGAAAACTTTCATAGGCAAATCAACTTTTAAGCAAATTACAAAAGATTTTTCATTATGATATCACGTCATTAATAAAAATAAACAGTCATCACTAATGAAATAAAATATTGAAACAAAGTCAAAATATTCATTAAAAACAGATCATAGGAATTCGGCATAAAATTCAATATTTTGGGAATAAAAAACTATAAAACGTAGTGTTCTTTACATTTTTTAATTATATTTTTGTGTATATACTAATTAAAAAAAATATAAATTATGGGATTTGTAAAGGAATTTAAAGAGTTTGCCTTTAAGGGTAATGTTCTCGATCTTGCTGTCGGTGTGATCATTGGGGCAGCATTTGGAAAAATTGTTTCGTCTTTGGTAGAAGATGTAATCACGCCTCTGATATTAAATCCGGCATTGAAAGCAGCCGGCGCAGAAAACATTGCAAAACTTACATGGAATGGTGTTGCTTACGGGAATTTCCTTTCAGCAGTCATCAGTTTTCTTTGTATTGCAATGGTTCTTTTCTGGATCATTAAACTGGCTAATAAAGTAAACAAAAAAGATGCTCCGGCTCCTGCAGGACCTACGGAAGATCAAAAATTACTGACTGAGATCAGAGACTTATTGAAAAGTAAAAATATATAAGCTGCATAAACAGTTTTACAATAAAAAAGCACCTCGATTGAGGTGCTTTTATTATATTATATCATTCAAATTATTGAATCTGTAAGATACTTGAAATCTGCTCTGCAAGAGAAAGCCCGATTCTATCCTGTGCTTCAAGGGTAGAAGCTCCCGTGTGAGGGGTAAGAGAGATTTTAGAATGGGTAAGAATTTCCTTAGAAGGAGTTGGCTCATTAATGAAAACATCTAATCCGGCAAATCTTACTTTACCTGAATCTAAAGCCTGAATTAAAGCTGTCTCATCAATAACTCCACCTCTTGAACAGTTGACAATAGCCACACCGTCTTTCATTATTTCAAATTCATTCTGCCCAATCATATAGCCGTCTTTCTGTGCCGGAACATGCAGCGTAATAAAGTCTGAATGTTTTAAAACTTCCTGTAACGGTTCTGTTTCTATGTCAACATTGATGAACTGGTTGTTGTAAAATTTCACCTTAATACTTGCTTTCCCAACATTATTATCGGCTGCTACCACTCTCATTCCAAGTCCTAAAGCAATTCTTGCCACTTCCTGCCCGATTCTTCCCATTCCAACAATACCAATTGTTTTTCCTCTTAATTCAATACCGGCTGCATAGGCCTTTTTAAGACCTCCAAATTCAGTATCTCCTACCAAAGGCATTTTTCTGTTGGAATCCTGAAGGAATCTTGCTCCTGAAAACAAATGAGCAAAAACAAGTTCAGCCACCGATTCTGAAGAAGCTGAAGGCGTATTGATCACATGGATCCCTTTTTCTCTTGCATAGTCTACATCAATATTATCCATACCAACACCTCCTCTACCAATAATGTCAATGGACGGACATCCGTCAATAATATCTTTTCTTACCTGGGTAGCACTTCTCACCAGCAGGGTGCGGATTTTGTGCTCGTTAATATAATCTACTAAAAACTCCTGCGGAACTTTTGTAGTGATCACCTCAAAGCCTTTTTCTGTCAATGCATCTATTCCAGATTGATCAAGGCCGTCATTTGCTAAAACTTTCATAAAATATCAAGTATATTAAAAAATGAAAGATTTAAAAATTAAAGGAACTGATTCCCATTTAATTTTTAAATCTTTGAATTATATTTTTATTCGCCGTCTTCTTTGAATACTTCAATGGTTACTTGCTTTTCAACCAAATCCGTAAATCTTCCTTTATATCTTGTAGCTCTTACCAGGTGATTGTCTATCCAGTGATAATTTCCTCCTCTTGGTTTTCCGCAAAGCACGCTATGGTATTTGAAGCCATGCTTATCCAGCCAGTCGATAGTGATTTGTTTTAGATTCTCGGTTCTTGAAGTAAAAAAGCAGATCTGATGTCCTTCGTCATACCATCTGTTGATTGTTTCCAGAGCATCAGGATAAGGTTCGCAGGTCACCATTCTTTCCGGCTCTTCGTTGGGAACATCATCAGTAATGGTTCCGTCGATATCTATTAAGTAATTTTTTATTCCATCCTTTAGAATAGGACTAATGTGTTCAATGTATTCTAATTCCATTACTAAATATTAAGTAACAAAGTTAGCGTTTTTACAACTATCAGGCACGTTAATCTTAGTTTATGTTAATATTATACTACAAAAACTATTATTTAAAGAATAATATCAATATTTTATTAATTATTTCCTGCAAAATAGTTAAAATTTTTCGTTTTGCATTTTCTTTTTAAGCAGAGAAAACTGAGATTGTAAAAAACAGATCAGCCCATTGATCAATTTATCGGCAAGCTTTCTTTACTTTATTACCATTATTATAAAAAGCATGATGTTTATCTAAAAATTTCCAAAATACATTTATTACTCTTACATTTGTAGGAATGGAAGAATATGTTGTTTTAGTAAATCCTGAAGATGAAGTTTTAGGACTGATGGAAAAACAGCAGGCTCACATCAATGGCCTGTTACACCGTGCTTTTTCTGTATTTCTTTTTAACAGTAAAGGAGAAATGCTTCTTCAGAAAAGAGCCTCAGGAAAATATCATTCTCCTAGCCAATGGACCAATGCTGTGTGCTCGCACCCACGAGAAGGGGAAACTTATCAGGAAGGAGCTGTGCGCAGATTAAGGGAAGAACTGGGAATTGAGGCGGAACTTTCAGAAAAATTCAATTTTATTTACAAAGCAGATGTGGGTGGCGGCCTTTGGGAGCACGAGCTGGATCATGTATTTGTAGGAAATCACGAAGCGGATTTCAATTTAAATAAAGAAGAAGTGGAAGAAGTACGATTCATTACTCCTGAAAATCTGGATAAAGAAATTGCTGAACATCCTGAAAACTTTACAGAGTGGTTCAAAATCATTCTGGAAGAATATAAACACCATTTTTAATAATGAAAAAAATATTGTTTTTTTCTGCTCTTTTAACGGGAAGTCTGTTTTTTGCGCAAAAAGCAAAAGTATATGAAAATCCCAATTACTCCATTACGATTCCGGAGGGCTGGAAATCTACGAATGACAGTGAGATTATTAATATTTTCCCTACCAGCCAGATAGGTGCTGTTACCATTTCGGAATATCATGATCTTGCCCTTCCAAAAGAGGAAGTGAAAAAATTCATCCTTGCCCTTTATCAATCGAAAGATGAAGAGAAAAAAGTAAAAGAAAAAAAGAGCCAGAAAGGATATACAGAATATCTGTATGAACACTTTGATGAAAAGGAAAAGCTTTTCTGGATCACCAAAGCTTTTCAAAAAGACAAAAACTTATATTTAGTTTCCATCAACTGTGGCCAGAAATTCTGGAACGGAAACTATATGACCCTATTCAATGAGACTTTTAACAGTTTTAAAATAAAGAAATAAAAATTAAATATGAAGAAAACAGCCTTGTACGACAAACATGTTTCTTTGGGAGCTAAGATCGTACCTTTCGCAGGTTTTGAAATGCCTGTTCAATATTCAGGGGTTACAGAAGAGCACTTTGCAGTAAGAGAAAAAGCAGGATTATTTGATGTTTCCCACATGGGACAGTTTTTCATCGAAGGGCCAGGATCAAAAGATCTTTTACAGTTTGTAACTACCAATAATGTAGATGCACTAGAAAACGGAAAAGCTCAGTATTCTTGTCTTCCTAACGAAAACGGCGGAATTGTAGATGACCTTATCGTTTACAAAATGGAAGATGACAAATATTTTGTGGTAGTTAATGCATCTAACATCGACAAAGACTGGAATCATATTTCAAAATACAATACTTTCGGGGCTAAAATGACCAATGCTTCTGATGAAATGTCTTTATTAGCAGTTCAGGGACCTAAAGCTACTGAAATCCTTCAGAAACTTACCGAAGTAAATCTTTCAGAAATTCCTTACTATCATTTCACAGTAGGAAGTGTTGCAGGAGAAAATAATGTGATCATTTCAAACACAGGATACACAGGAAGCGGTGGCTTTGAGATTTATTTCAATAACGAAAGTGCTGAAAAACTTTGGGATGCTGTAATGGAAGCAGGTAAAGAAGAAGGAATAATTCCTTGTGGATTAGCTTCCAGAGATACTTTAAGACTTGAAAAAGGATTCTGTCTTTACGGAAATGATATCGATGATACCACATCTCCTATTGAAGCTGGTTTAGGATGGATCACTAAGTTTGATAAAGACTTCGTTTCTAAAGATGTTTTCGCAAAACAGAAAGAAGAAGGTGTTACAAGAAAATTAGTTGGTTTTGAACTTACAGATAAAGGAGTTCCAAGACATGATTATCCTGTAGTAGATGCTGAAGGGAATGTAATCGGGAAAGTAACTTCCGGAACACAGTCTCCAATGAAGAAAGTTGGTTTAGGTCTTGCTTATGTAGACAAACCTCATTTCAAATTAGGTTCTGAGATCTTCATTCAGGTAAGAAATAAAAATATTCCTGCAAAAGTGGTGAAAGCTCCTTTTGTATAATTGGACAAAAATATTAAAAGAGAAGAGGCTGTGATTTGCTCACAGCCTCTTTTTTGTTTAAAGACAGATACAGCAGATTTTTCTATCAGGAGAGCATACATCACCTACTCCGGGTGTATTGGAAATCACTCCGCCTGCATTCCCACATAATCTATTACAGTTAACCGGAAGAGTATTACCTCCAGCATTAATTTTTTTTAAAGCTAATCTATTAAGACTCTTTGTTTTTGAAAAGTTGTTTATCATGATTTATTTTTTAGTGATCATAAAGTTAAGTATTTAATAATTAACTCATTGAAATAAATCACAAATTATAGATAAAATTTATTTTGGAACATGTTGAAAGCAATAGTCATTACCAATGCTGGTATAATGCTTACATCTGGTTCTTTTTTTGGTTGTTCCCAAGCATTGATTTCCTTTATTGATACCACTTACTTTTTTAGGGCTGGAAACCAATCCATATCCTGATGTTTGACCAGGATTACAGAGCTTACAAGGTTGAAGTCCAAGTTCCAGAGCTTTATTTACAGACAGGCTGGAAGAAACATTTTTCACCATTCTGCATGATGATGTATGAAACTTTGTACCCGAAGGAGTTCTGTAAACCGTCTGTCCTTTTACACTGACGGCAAGACAAAGCAATATGGAAATCAGATATTTCATTCATGTACACCAAAGAATTTCTGCAGTTCTTCTACATTTTTCTTATCATTTCCTACGAAAATCTCCTTATCTGTGATAAAGACAGGTCTTTTCAAAAAGGTATAATGATCCAGAAGCAATTCTTTAAAGTCTTTTTCTGTCAAAGATTTTACATCCAAACCTCTCAATTTGATCTGAGTAGATTTTTTGCTGAATAAAGCTTCGTATGATTTTGTTTTTTTATGCATTTCCGCCAATTCTTCTTTCGTGATCGGCTCTTTTTTAATTTCGCGAAGCTCCCACTCTGTAAGGTCAAATTGCGCTAAAATTTTTCTGCAGGTATCACATGTGTTGAGATAAAATACTTTCTTCATTACGGTTTCTAAATCTGTTATTGTTAAAATTCTCTTTCATTGAAAGTTTCGTCTTTCAAAAGTAGGATTTAATCTAAAACTTTGGAAATTATTAAATAACTTTATTCAAATTTTATAAAGATGCAGAACAAGCCTATTACTTTTCAGTTTATTTCGGAGCCTTCAGATGTTAATTACGGAGGAAATGTACATGGAGGAAGTGTTATGAAATGGATTGACCAGGCCGGTTATGCATGTGCGACCACCTGGAGTGGGAATTATTCTGTCACCGTGTATGTGGGCGGAATCCGTTTTTATGATCCTATTAAAATCGGTGAAGTGGTAAAAGTTGATGCCCAGGTAATTTATACCGGAACTTCAAGCATGCATATTGCCATTAATGTCTTTTCAAGAAACCTGAAGCAGCCGAACTTTGAGAAAAAAACACATTGTATCATTGTTTTTGTTGCCGTAGACGAAAATGGAAAAAAACTACCTGTCCCGAAATGGATCCCAACAACCGAAGAGGAAAAACAGCAGGAAATATATGCCAAACGCCTGATGGAACTGAGAACACAGATTGAAGATGAGATGAAACCTTTTCTGTAGATGAGATTTGGGATGCAGGATAAAAGGGTTTAAGGTTTAGAGTTTATGATTGTTGGTAATCCGTAACTAGCAACAAAAGCAACCAGCAACCCAAACAACCTGCAACAAAGAATTTCTTTTGAAAAACAGATTCTTCTTTTTATATTTGCATGAACAAAAGGAAATGGTGTTCTTCCTTACCCAACCGCTTTACAAAAGCTGATGACGCCTGATTAAAAGATTATTAACAAATAACTAATCAGGATTATCATGTCAAAAAACCAAAGAACATTAGGTAAAAAAGCAATTTTTCACACTCATTTTTTCTTCAGAAAGTTTCCGGCTCTGCCTTATATTTTAAAATGGCTGTGCATCAGTACAATTATTGGAGCTTTAGTGGGAACAGCTTCTGCAGGGTTTCTTCAATCCTTAGAATGGGCAACGAACTTCAGGGAAAATCATCTGTGGCTGATTGCTTTGCTGCCAGCAGCGGGATTCCTGATTGGACTTCTCTATTATTATTTCGGGAAAGATGTGGAGGCTGGAAACAATCTGCTCATTGATACCATCCATGAACCGAAGGGAATTATTCCGTTTAAGATGGCGCCTTTTGTTTATCTCGGAACTATTGTCACCCATTTCTTCGGAGGCTCTGCAGGCCGTGAAGGAACGGCACTTCAAATGGCAGGTGCTATCGCGGATCAGCTTACCAGACCTTTTAAGTTGGACAGAAATGAAAGAAAAATATTAATTATTGCAGCTATTGCAGCCGGATTTGGCTCTGTATTCGGAACTCCACTGGCAGGTGCCGTTTTTGGACTTGAGGTTTTTCTAATCGGAAGAATTCGTTACAATGCTATCTTTCCTGCCTTTGTTTCTGCAATTCTGGCCGACTGGGCTACCAATCTCTGGAATGTAAAGCATACCCATTATCATATTGATTTTATTCCAAAGCTTGAGTTTTTACCAGTTCTCTATAGTATTCTGGCAGGAATAGCTTTCGGAATATGTGCCGCAGCTTTCAGCAAAATGATCCACTGGATGAGCTCCGTTTTCAAATCAAAAATCAAATATCCTCCGTTTCGCCCTGTTGTGGGAGGAATTATTATTGCGCTTGCTGTTTTTGCGATGGGCACAACCCGTTATATAGGATTGGGAGTTCCTGTGATTGTTGAGTCATTTGAAAAACAGCTTCCTTTCTATGATTTTGCTTTAAAAATGGTTCTTACCATTGTGACATTATCCGCCGGATTTAAAGGTGGAGAAGTAACTCCCCTGTTCTTTATTGGCGCTACTTTAGGAAGTGCTTTATCTCTTTTTATTCCGCTTCCGTTCGGATTATTGGCAGGAATGGGCTTTGTAGCGGTATTTGCCGGAGCTACCAATACTCCTTTAGCGTGTATGCTGATGGGAATTGAATTATTCGGAGCTGAATGTGGCGTCTATGTAGCTATTGCCTGTGTTGTTTCTTATCTTCTTTCCGGTCACAACAGTATTTATACGAAACAGAAAATCGGAGAAGCAAAAAACAGACGATTTGAAAGTCAGCAGGATAAATCTATTTCGGATTTTTTATAAGTTGTCTTTTAGTTGCTGGTTATTTTTTGTTTCTAGTTTCTAGTTGTTTTTGTTGATAGTTACTGGTTACCTACAAATTTAAACCCTCGAATCCCGTATCTCAAAACACAAACCCAGCTACGCTCAAGCCCTCCCACTCTCAAACTCACTAACATCTCCTTCTCCATTTCCAACTATAATTCGTAATTTTACCCCATGTTCGATTACAGATTAAAAGTTTTCCATACGGTAGCTTCCCGATTAAGTTTCACGAAAGCTTCAGAAGAGCTTCACATTTCCCAGCCCGCTGTTACCAAACATATTAAAGAGATTGAAACTCAGATAGGCGCCAAGTTATTTGACCGTAAAGGAACTTCTATTCAGCTGACTCAAAGCGGGAAAATCCTGTTTGAACATGCAGAGAAGATCAGAAATATCTACCGTGATATGGAGTTTGAGATCAGCCAAATCAATCAACAGCATAAAGGAAAACTGATTATTGGAGCCAGTACAACCGTTGCACAGTATATTTTACCTGAAATTTTGGCCAAATTCAATTCTTATTATAAAGATATCAAGATTGAACTTCTTACGGGAAATACAGAAACGATCTCCCAACTTTTAAAAGAAGAAAAAATTGATCTGGGTATTATTGAAGGCGAATCTCAGTCTTCTTACTTTGAATACAAGACTTTTAAGCCTGATGAAATTGTTTTGGCAGCAAAATCCGACCACGCTCTGGCCCATAAAACTTTAAATTTAAAAGATCTCTATCAGCTGGATCTGATTTTCAGGGAACAAGGTTCAGGTACTCTTGAGTTTATACACAACAGACTCAAAGAAAAGGAAATCAATATCCATGAACTGAATACCGTTATGCAGTTGGGAAGCAGTGAAAGTATTAAAAATTATCTTCTCCACTCAGAATGTATGGCATTTCTTTCTATCAGCACCATACTGAATGAGCTGAAAAACAATATTCTGACGGTTATTGATATTAAAAACTTCAGTATTGAAAGGGATTTTCATTTTATCCTTCCTAAAGGCGAGCAATCTGAACTGATCAGCCTTTTCCTAAGATTTGCAGAGTAAATCATTTGTATAATGTACAAAGTATTCATGTAAAAAGTATTAATAATTTGCCAGCTACTATAGGTGCTTATCTGAAATACTTTTTACTTTTTACTTTTTACTTTTTACTTTTTACTTTTTACTTTTTTAATTATAACTTTTGGTTATCCATTATAACAAAATACGATTTACTTTGTAATACTAAATTCCGGAATTTTGATGCAGATTTTAAAAGTTCGCATTATGAAAGATTTCATTCAAAATGAAATGACACGGAAAGTATTTTTTATTGTTTTAGCAGTAGTATGTCTTACTCCGCTTATCTCTTCTCCTATAGCTCTTGTATTGGGATTTGGTCTGGCTGTTTTTATCGGAAATCCTTTTGAAAAACATCTTCATCATTATATTCATTTGCTATTACAGATATCAATTGTAGGTTTAGGATTCGGACTGAAGCTGGACGAAGCGCTTCACGCCGGAAAAACAGGTTTACTCTTAACAGTTGTAAGTATTGTTACAGTAATGGTTTTGGGATATTTTCTGGGAAAAGTATTTAAACTGGAAAGGCCTTTATCTTATTTGCTCTCTGCAGGAACAGCTATTTGTGGCGGGAGTGCCATTGCAGCAGTATCTCCCATTATTAAGCCAAGTACAAAACAGATTTCCCTTGCGTTAGCTATTGTTTTCACGTTAAACTCTATTGCACTATTTGTCTATCCCGCCATAGGACATCTTCTGAATCTGTCACAAGAACAGTTTGGGCTTTGGTGTGCCGTAGGAATTCACGATACTAGTTCCGTAGTAGGTGCTGCCAGTAAATATGGTGATGAAGCATTAAAAATAGCAACTACTGTAAAACTGGCGCGTGCTTTATGGATCATCCCTGTTTCATTGATCACCATGTTCATTTTTAAAAGCAAAGATTCCAAAATAAAGATTCCCTGGTTTATCGGGTATTTTATTGTAGCGATTCTGTTGAACACCTATTTTCCTTTTCTGGATCGTTTCAGTGCTTCTATCACTGTTTTGGCAAAATCCGGGCTGAATCTGACTTTATTTTTCATTGGTTCCACCCTTTCTCTCCAAACGCTGAAGTCAATTGGATTAAAACCTTTAGCTATGGCAGTTATCCTGTGGATAACCATAAGTGTTGGTAGCCTTCTTTATATTATCCATTAAAAAGAGCAGCACCCTTTTGATATCAAAAGGGTGCTGCATATTAAATGTGGAAATGTTTATTTCTAATTGAAATAATTTTCTTTAGATTGCGGCTTCACCACAAGTATATACCTGCGGGCAACCGATATACTGTACACAATACCAAGGTCCTGTTACAGATCCTGAGCAGCTGCATCCGCAAAGAGATAAATCCGGATTACCGCTTATTCCTCCTGTAATATTTTTCAAGTCTTGTTTTCTCAGTTTTTTAGCGTTTTTCATAATGTTCGTGAGATTTAGTTTTAATTAAATAATTTAGTTTTAGTTACCTTCCAAAGTTAAACAAATATTAAACACTCACAACAAAAAACAATATAAAAGTTAATAATTTATTGATTATAACTTAATTATTGTATTCAAAATAAGGAATCTCCTATTTATTTTTTTTAAACAGTTTAAATTATTCTGTAAATTCAAGATCTCTGTCATGCGTTTCAGAAATCGTAAGTGAAGAATAAAACGCAAGCCCAAATACTACGACTCCTACTATCGCAGCACTTTCCACAACCGGGAAATTACCTTTAAGAGAATCAAAAGCAAATATCATTACCGGCACCAGTCCTCTTACCATATTCGGAACTGTTGTGGTTGCGGTATTTCTGATATTGGTTCCGAACTGTTCGGCTGCCAGCGTTACAAACATCGCCCAATATCCTGTTCCAAAGCCAAGCCATACACAGAACAAATAGTATTTTGTTTCTGTATTGGTATTCCCGAACAGCATGATAGCAACACCGATGAGAGTAAAGATCAGCATATAAAAGATAGCCATTTTACGTGATTTTAAAGCATGGGAAATAAAACCACTCAGTAAATCACCTACAGAAATACCCACATAGGCCCACATAATTGCTTTTCCGGGGTTGATCTCTGTAATCCCTAATTCAGGAGCAAATTGATTGGCTAAAACGGCCAAAATCCCAATGCAATACCATGTGGGTAATCCTACTGCGATGCATTTTAGATATCTAATCAATCGGTCTTTATTGGTAAAAAAGGAGAGAAAATCTCCTTTTGAAACATCTTTATGCTCTATATTCTTATAAATTCCGGATTCTGATACACTTATTCTTAGTATCAATAACATAATTCCCATTATCCCACCGATGATGTAAGAAATATTCCAGCCTCCGGCCAGTTCTACGGTAAGTTGAGCTACAACAGCACCCATTAATCCGAAACCAGCTACCACCGAGGTTCCGATTGCTCTTAAATTCTTCGGTAAACTTTCAGAAACCAGGGTAATTCCCGCTCCAAGCTCTCCGGCAAGACCAATACCTGCAATAAACCTTAAACCGGCATACTGGTACACCAAATGCTCTTTCGGAAAATAAGGAAGAAAACCACAGGCGATATTGGCTAATGAATATACCAGGATAGAGCCAAACAGCACAGAAAGTCTCCCTTTTTTATCTCCAAAAATCCCCCAGAACACTCCTCCGATAAGAAGTCCTACCATCTGGCAGTTCAGAATAAAGGTTCCGTCTGCATCAGGATTAAGTCCCAATGCCTTTAGACTGGGAATTCTTACAATCCCAAATAGAAGGAGGTCATAGATATCTACAAAATAGCCTAAGGCAGAAATAATAACGGGAATAGAGAATATGTACTTCAGTTTTGAAGACAAGGACAGTTCTTGCATTTTTAAGTTTTGATAAAAATAAAAAACCTTTCAATTTCTTGAAAGGTTTTTATTAAATATCTTTTTACGATTATTATCTGGCAATATTCACAGCTCTCGTTTCTCTGATTACTGTTACTTTTACCTGTCCCGGATAAGTAAGTTCGTTCTGTATTTTCTCAGAGATGTCGTAAGAAAGCTGAGAAGCTACTTCATCATTCACTTTTCCGCTCTCTACCATTACTCTTAGCTCTCTACCCGCCTGGATTGCATAAGCACTGGATACACCATCAAAGCTTAACGCTGCAGATTCAAGATCTTTCAATCTCTGGATGTAAGATTCCAATACCTGTCTTCTTGCTCCCGGTCTTGCACCTGAGATGGCATCGGCAACCTGAATAATTGGAGATAATAATGACTTCATTTCAATTTCGTCGTGGTGAGCTCCAATTGCATTTACAACTTCTGGGTTTTCACCGTATTTCTCAGCCCACTGCATACCTAAAAGGGCGTGTGGTAATTCTGATTCCTGCTCAGGAACTTTACCGATATCGTGTAAAAGACCTGCTCTTTTTGCTAATTTTACGTTTAATCCTAGCTCAGCAGCCATAGTTGCAGCGATGTTAGCTACTTCTCTCGAGTGCTGTAGTAAGTTTTGTCCATAAGAAGAACGGTACTTCATTCTTCCTACAATTTTGATCAATTCAGGGTGTAATCCGTGGATTCCTAAATCAATGATCGTTCTCTTACCTACTTCAATGATTTCCTCTTCGATCTGTTTTCTTGTTTTTTCTACTACTTCTTCAATTCTTGCCGGGTGAATTCTACCATCGGTTACCAATCTGTGAAGGGATAATCTTGCAATCTCTCTTCTTACAGGGTCAAAGCATGAAAGAAGAATTGCTTCCGGAGTATCATCAACAATAATTTCTACTCCTGTTACAGCTTCTAAAGCACGGATATTTCTACCTTCTCTACCGATAATTCTACCTTTTACCTCATCAGATTCAATATTGAAAACTGATACTGAATTTTCGATAGCCTGCTCAGTTCCGATTCTCTGAATTGTTTGGATAACGATTTTTCTCGCTTCATTTTTAGCATTCATCTGAGCTTCTTCCATGATGCTCTGAACGTGTGCCTGAGCTCTTGTTTTAGCCTCAGCTCTCATGGTTTCTACCAATTCTGCTTTCGCTTCATCTGCTGTATAATTCGAGATTTTTTCAAGTATTTCTACTTTCTTAGCGGTAGCTGTATCTAACTCCTGCTGTTTTCTTTCCAGAATTTCATTCTTCTTAGCATAATCTGCAATCTGCTTGTCTAAATCTTTTTCAAGCTTTCCAGTCTTGCTAAGTTCATCATTCAGCTTATGCTCTTTGTCTTTCGTTCTCTTTTCAACTTCCTGCATTTTCTTTTCACGGGACTGAATATCTGCATCATGCTGTGATTTCAGTTCCAGGAATTTTTCTTTAGCCTGAAGGTTCTTTTCTTTCTTTATGGATTCAGCCTGTACGTTAGCTTTTTCTATAAGGTTTTCGGCATTTTTATTGGCATCATCTATGATGAATTTTGCTTTAGTATTCAGAGAACTTTTGGAAAAAAACATTCCCACCACGGCTCCGATTACTAAACAAACAACACCGACTATAACTTCTATCATAATATATATTGAGTTTTAATTGTATTCATATTCTTTACATAAAAAAAGCCTACAATAATCCAGAGATTGAGAGTAAACTCCTAATCAACACGATTTGAACTGATTTCCACTGTCTGTAATCCGGAAGTCCGGCACGCCATTCGATGGACATTTGTTCGGTAATTGTTTAGCGTTGAGTTTACCTTTAATGTGTTAGAATTATTGTAGGCAGTAATTTTTCAGGAAAAAAAATCTATTTCCCGATTTCATTCAACGATTGGTTAATCTGCGTTAACCTCTCGTTGGTTGAATTAATATTTTTTTCGTAGTTAAGAGAAACTACTTCTGCATTGGTTCCCAGTTTAAGGGCACACATAGCCAAAGCATCCTGTTTATCTCTTACATCGAAGTTTTGTTCAAAATCTTTAATCATATTCTCGATCTGCTTCCCTACTTTACGCAAAGTTTCTTCCTCTGCTGCCGGTACGTTCAGCGGATACACTCTTCCTGCAATGTTGACGGTTATTCTCCTTACCTCCATTATAATCCACTGTTTTGAAGCTGAGCAATACAGAAATCAATTTCTTTCACCAATCTGTTGATATGGTTCTTCATTAATCTATTGTGTTCAGGATTTCCTGATATTGCTGAATAAAGTTTTATATTTTTTTGTTCTTCTGCTAATACCTGATTCTTTCTTCTTTCCTCATCATACTTCTTCTTCAAGTCTTCATGCTCAATATTTAATTCTCTTAAATTTTCCGTAAGATTTTTATAGTTCTTTTGCAGAGTCGAAATCTTTCTCTCTAATTCTGAAAAATTGTTTTCTAAATCTTGAAGCATTTCAGGTTTGTATATTCTAACTAAAAGCAAAAATAAAAAAATAATAGCACTAACAAAAATAAAACGCTCTATATTTTGAAATACAAACAAAAAAGGAGGCGCCAGCGCACCTCCTGTGTATTTTTCAATGAAATATTTTTTTATTCAAATTTCAGAACGAACATTACTGCTCTTGTCTGCAATGTAGAAATAGCAGACGACCAGTAAGGAGGTGTAGTAGCGTTATCCGCCACCTTCTCATTGTTCATGAAGAATGTTCCTCTTACGGCAGGAGTCAGTTTAAATTTGTTGAAATAAAACTGAATTCCCATTTCTGCAGACCATGCGAAGTTGTGAGTGGTAGATCTGTAGATCCCCTGCATGTTATCATCTGTAGAAGTTGCGTTAGACTGAAGGTTCACCACATAGTTCACCCCTGCTGCCACATAAGGTCTTGAATTGTACCATCTTTGTCCGTGAAGTTCCAAAAGTACCGGAATATCGATCAACGTAGATTTAATTTCTCTTACTTTATCCTTTTCCTGTAAAGGGAATGGCATAAAAGGAGGATTCGTTAAAGATCCACCTGCATAAATGTCATTGGATTGAGTATTAAAAGTCAACTGTCTTTGTGCAAACTGTAAACCTGGTTCTATTCTTACATCAAGATAGTCATTCAGTCTCCATTTTGCAATAAGCCCGGCACCGAAACTATAACTTTCCTTGGAGGTAACAAGGTTTTCATTATCATTCATCCCATATTTCGGATGCAAAACAATGCGGTAATCCAGTCTGTTCCCGTTCAAATAAAACCCCCAACTGAATTTCTGTTCGTCGAAATCTTCCAACTTATCCATTCTGTTTCGGGTTCTGAATTGCGCGTTTGCAAAAACGGCAACATTTACTGAGGTTAAAACCAGTGCTTTTAATAGAAATTTATTCATAGGT
This sequence comes from Chryseobacterium culicis, assembly GCF_002979755.1. Taxonomy (NCBI): domain Bacteria; kingdom Pseudomonadati; phylum Bacteroidota; class Flavobacteriia; order Flavobacteriales; family Weeksellaceae; genus Chryseobacterium; species Chryseobacterium culicis. The sequence continues at coordinate 259,883 of NZ_PCPP01000003.1, forward strand.
TACTTTGTTGCTTTATAAATTGTGGCTATACCTAAACTTAATTTTTTATATTCAACTTTCTTAAATCCCGTATCTAAAAGAATTTGCTTCATCTTCTCCCCGAAAGGAAAAGCATTTACAGAATCCGGAAGGTATGTATACGCCCTATTATCCTTAGAAACCAGTCTGCCAATGGCAGGTAATATATTTTTAAAGTAAAACATATAAAATGGCCCCATGAAACCCTCAACCTTTGAAAACTCCAGTATATAAACACTTTTGTTATCTTTAACTACTCTTCTTAACTCTGCCAAACCTTTGGTAAGGTTTTCAAAATTCCTTACTCCAAATGCAACGGAAACAGCATCAAATCTATTGTCCTCGAAAGGTAAATTTTCTGCATCTCCTTTTTGCATGGAAATTTTGCCGTCTAATTTAAGTTTTTTTATTTTAATAACGCCAACATTCAGCATTTGTTGTGATAAATCTAATCCAACTACTTTAGAACCGGTTCCTTTTTCAATCGTAATTGCCAGATCTCCCGTTCCTGTAGCCACATCCAGCACTTCCTGCGGATTATCATTTTTCATCCATTTTACCAGTTTATTTCTCCACAAAATATCAATTTTCATGGATAAAACACGGTTCAGAAGGTCATACTTCGGCGCAATATTGTCGAACATATCCTCTACCTGGCTTTTTTTTGTAGCCTCTGAATTGTAGGGAGTAACTTTGGTGATATCTTTTGTCAAAACTTAAAACTTGTAATATTCTTTATAATAATTTAGGTAATCCTGCTTTCTGAAGATTTTAGATCGTGATTCCACTTTCTGGATATTTTTGATCACTTTGTCATAGTCTTCATCTACATTGTAATAAAAATCTTCTGTGTAAAGCTTATTGAAGCGTTTCGCTCCTCCGTAATAATCCTTTCCGTCAATAACTGTTTTATCAAGGTTTGCCAGTAACGAATCTTTTTTAAGATTATATCCGTAATACTGATCATTTACGTAGTAATCCTGGTGGGTGATATTAATCAGACCTCGAAGTTTATTCACTTCAAATGCAGAATCATAAAGCATTTTTTTGTTCTGATCAAAAACCTGAATAGAGTTTTTCCCTTTATTCAAATCCACATGCACATACTGTCCCGCAGAAATAATGCCTTCAGACCCGTTATTGATCTTAAAGTAATACGTATTCGGGGTAGGATTATCTACAACATAATAATTCTTCTTGGCTAAAAAAAGGAAGTAGATCCCAAAGGCAACGATAAACGCCACAGCTGCAATAAGTAAGCCTTTTAAGGATGAATTGTTTTTCATAGAATGTAAAGTACAATTTTTGCAAATTTAATAATATTTTTAATTCTCCGTTATTAATATTAATTATTAACTTTGCATCTTTAAAAAAATCATATAAACGAATGCCTAATACGATCATTATTGGCTCTGGATCTTATATTCCGAACAGAGTTATTGGTAGAGATTACTTCATGAATTCCGAGTTCTACACTGAAGACGGAGTAAAGATTGAAAAGCCTGTGGAAGAGACCATTGCGAAATTTGTAGAAATTACAGAAATCGAAAACAGGAGATTCATTGAGGATGATCTTTCCAACTCTCAAATCGGTTATGAAGCTGCAAAAATTGCCCTTGAGGATGCAAAAGTAGACGGCGAAGAATTGGATTATATCATCTACGCAAGCAATTTCGGGGAAGTTACCGAAAACGGATATGCTGATTTTATGCCAACAATGGCAGCAAGAGTAAAGAATAAACTGGGGATCAAAAACAGAAAATGCGTAACCTATGACATGGTTTTCGGATGTCCAGGATGGGTAGAAGCAATGATTTTATCTGATAATTTAATTAAAGCTAAAGTGGCAAAAACAATTCTTGTCATCGGAGCTGAAACATTAAGCAGAGTAACTGATCCATATGACAGAAACAGAATGATTTTTGCCGATGGTGCCGGAGCGGTAGTGGTAAAAGCAACTGACGAAGAGAATGTAGGAATTATTGCCCACAACACGATCTGTGATAACGGACCGGAATTAAACTACCTTGAAAATCAACCTTCTATCAATAAAGAAGCAGATCAGAAGCGTCTTTATGTAAGAATGTTAGGAAGAAAGATTTACGAATACGCTCTTAAAAACGTACCGGATGCTATCAAGGACACCATTACTGATGCAGGTCTTTCTATTGAAGATATAGATAAAATCTTAATTCACCAGGCCAATGCTAAAATGGATTACGCCATGATTGAAAGACTTCACAGGCTTTATGACGTAAAAGAATACGATCATGCGATCTCTCCTATGACGATCCAGGATCTTGGAAATACTTCAGTAGCAACAATTCCTACCATGTATGATATCATAATTAAAGGAAAAATGGAGGGTCAATCGTTTAAAGAAAAAGGTAACATTGTGATGACTTCGGTAGGAGCCGGAATGAACATCAATGCTATCGTTTACAGATTTCCTTAAAAATATTTAATAAACAAAAAATATAAAGCACAGGGAAGTTATTCTTTGTGCTTTTTTTGATCAGAACATGCAAAAGAATTTTTTAATCATCGCCGGAATCTTCCTTTTTTTGGAAGTGTATATTTATCAGGCTGTCAGAACGCTTACCGATAATTTCTGGATCAGAATCGGATATTGGGTAATATCGTTAGCCGTATATGGAATTTTCGCCTATGAAGTCACTCATTACCAACGATCAGACCGAAGTATGGTAAGGGCTCAGATCATGATTTCATTATTTTTAATTTTCATCCTTCCTAAAATTTTCGTGGTCCTGTTTTTATTAATTGATGATATCATCAGAACCGGAGGCTACCTGATTGGTTTTGCCAAACCCACTGAAAATTTCTTCCCGGAAAGAAGGAAGTTCCTGAGCCTGGTAGGACTGGGAATGAGCGGAGTGCTTTCAGCTCTTTTCATTGACGGAATTACGTTTGGAAAATATAGACATACAGTAAGAAGGGTAAGAGTAAATTTTGCCAATCTCCCCAAAAGTTTCAAAGGCTACAAGATCATCCAAATTTCTGACGTCCATAGCGGAAGCTTCTCTGATCCAAAAAAATTACAACATGCTATCGACCTGATCAATGAACAGAAGCCCGACCTTGTGTTATTTACCGGAGACATGGTAAATAATGTTGCAGATGAATTCAAACCATTCATTCCTTTGTTTTCAAAAATTCAGGCTAAAGATGGTAAATTTGCCGTTTTAGGAAACCACGATTACGGAGATTATGTAACCTGGGAATCCCCTGCTGCTAAAAAAGAAAACCTTGACACATTGATTGGCTATGAAAAGCAGGCTGGTTTTGATATGCTGAGAAATGAGCACAGAGTCATTGAAAAAAATGGAGAGAAACTCTATATTCTGGGGGTTGAGAACTGGGGACTGAAACCATTCCCTCAATTCGGAAGAATAGATGATGCGTTAAAAGGCGTACCGGAATCTGCCACTAAAATATTAATGAGCCACGACCCTACCCATTTTGATTACGTGGTAAAAAAACACCCTGCAAACATTCATTTAACTCTTTCAGGACACACCCATGGAATGCAGTTTGGATTGGATCTTAAAAATGTAAAATGGTCTCCGGTACAATACAAATACCCAAAATGGGCCGACTTATATGAAAGCGAGGGAAAATTACTATACGTAAACAGAGGATTTGGCGTATTAGGATATCCGGGAAGAGTGGGTGTATTGCCAGAAATCACTCTTTTTGAGCTGAGTTAGAAGTTTAGGGTTTAAGGCTAGAGGTTTATCATACATAAATTCCTCCCTAATCCCTTTAACCTGAAACCTGCAACCTAACATCTGCAACCTAAAAAATATAATCTTTCATACGGGAAGTCGCCATTTCCCTGTCATTGAGAAAAGTAAGGAGGGCATCTAATTTGTCCTCCATTTTTTTGCCCGAAAATAAGCTTCGGTAAAAAGGAATATCAAAACGGTATTTCTTGAAATCTGTAAACTGCCACGTATTGAGATAAATCAAAACAAACTCTTCGTTCTGCAAAGTTTCCAGAACCATATTCTGATAATACTTCATTGGCAGAATCTGAAATACAAAATCATTATAAGGCAGCTGGCTGTAAGGAGAGATACTCTCCGGAACGATACTCAATCCGTCCTCTTCTGTAATTACCGTATCTCTTTTGAGTCTTTTGAAAGGAAAAAGAATATTGGCATTATCGATATTGGAAACATAATTAAATTCCATCAGCTTCAAAATTTCCTGTGAAACTTTTACATCTTTCTGACGAATTCCTCTGATCTGTTTTTCCAGAAGATCCTGAATATTCTTCTTGGCATTTTCAATTTCTTCCGGATTTGATCCTTTATTATAAAAAGCAATTTCATGCCCTTTGGATGAAATTGCTTTTATTAAATTCTGAAGTTTTTCAGTGAGAGAAACCTCTACAAAAAAACTTGATTTGATATCATGAATATCTAAAATTCTAAGAATTGCTCTGGTATTATTTTCTATGATTTTCAATCTCTCATCATCGGTAATAGGAGAGCCATTTTTTACTTCAGCCTCAATACAAGTGATGTTAAAAGTCAATAATACCATTTAAATTAAAGTTTATATAAATTATATAAAATATTAAAAATCAGATGTTAAAAATAAAACCAATTAAAGTATTACTTTACATAATTAATCCTTACCTAATTTTACTTTTAAATTCTTAATCATGTCCTTTGTCATTTCAGAAATTCCGAAATCATACGTCAGACCCCAGTCTTTTTTAGCGACTGAATCATCAATAGAAGCTGGCCAAGAATCTGCAATTGCCTGTCTGAAATCCGGGTTATAATCAATTGCAAAATCCGGAATTTCTTTCTTGATTTCTTCTGCCAGTTCTTTTGGAGTAAATGACATTCCACCCAAATTATAAGAAGAACGAACTGTTAAACTTTCTTTTGGAGCGTCCATTAATTTCAGAGTAGCATTGATGGCATCATCCATATACAACATTGGCATTCCGGTATTCTCAGAAATGAAACTTGTATATTTTCCTTCTTCAATAGCTTTGTAGAAAATCTCAACGGCATAATCGGTAGTTCCACCTCCCGCTGGAGTTTTCCAGGAGATCAATCCAGGATATCTGATACTTCTTACATCTACCCCATATTTATCGAAATAGTATTCGCACCACTTCTCCCCTGCCATTTTAGAGATTCCGTAAACCGTTGTAGGGTTCAACACGACATCCTGTCCTACCTCATGCTTTGGAATTCCCTTTCCAAATACAGCGATAGAACTTGGCCAGAAGATCTTTTTAAGAAGCCCTTCTTTCGCCATTTCACAAAAATGAAGTAAGGGTTCAAGATTCAGTTTCCACGCAAAAATAGGCTGCTTTTCAGAAGTTCCGGATAAAAGTGAAGCCAGGTGATACACTGTAGTGATTTCATAATCATGAATTACCTGTCTTACCAATTGTGTATTGGTAACATCCATTCTTTCATAGTGTCCGGCAGAAGTAATTCCTTCCTGCCATCTGTCCAATCCTGAAGCAACAACGTTTTCCGCTCCGTGGATTTCAACAAGTCTGTTCGTAAGTTCGGTACCAATTTGTCCCAAGGCACCTGTAATCAGTATTCTTTCCGTATAGGATTCCATTTTCAGATTTTTTTAGAATTGTACAAAAGTAAAAAAAACATGTCAACCATAATAAAAAAGGTGTATTTAAAAACATTGTCCTGATAAAGTACATATATCTCGCATTAGATCATCTCAATGAAAGAAAAAATCAAATGCAATGATCATCAGGCTGTGATTAACTGAAAATTCAATAATTTTGTTTCCAAGAAAAACAATCATATGAAGAAGATTTTAATTGCTTCGATGCTGTTGGCTGCTCATTTCAGCTGGGCTCAATTTACAGATATCAATATTATCAAAGAAGTACAGGTAAAACATAAAGGTGTTGTAGTGTCTGCACACCCATTAGCCAGTGAAGCGGGAGCTAAAATCTTAAGGATGGGCGGAAATGCTTACGATGCTGTAACAGCTACACAATATGCTCTTGCTGTAGTGTATCCTCAGGCAGGAAACATCGGTGGTGGTGGCTTCCTGGTGGGTGTAAAAAGTAATGGGGAAAAATTCACATTGGATTACAGAGAAACAGCTCCGAAAAAGGCTTCCAGAGATATGTACATCGATAAAAAAGGAAAAGCAGATACTGACCTTTCCCAAAACGGAAGACTGGCGGTAGGTATTCCCGGAAGTGTGGCAGGATTCTTTGCTACTCTGAAATACTGTAAACTTCCTATGGAAAAAATTATCCAACCGGCAATTGATCTGGCGGAAAAAGGTTTTGCCATTACGGATAAGGAAGCAGAAATGTTGAATAACCAAAGAGAAAAATTCCAGAAACATAATAAATCTTCCATCATTTTTGTAAAAGATGCTCCATGGAAAGCTGGAGATCTTTTGGTTCAAAAAGACTTAGCTGAAACATTGAAACTGATCCAGAAATTGGGAGCTAAAGGTTTTTATGAAGGAAAAACTGCTGATCTTTTGATTGCCGAAATGAAAAGAGGAAATGGAATTATCACACTGGAGGATCTTAAAAATTACAAGGTTGCTGAAAGAAAAGCCCTGGAATTTGATTATAAAGGAAACAATGTAGTTACGATGCCTTTACCTTCGAGTGGTGGGGTTCTTCTTGCCCAGATGCTAAGAATGGCAAGTTTTGAAAATCTTGAAAAATACCAGCAAAATTCTACAAAAGCAGTCCAGATTATGACTGAGGCAGAACGCCGGGCTTATGCAGACAGAGCAGAATATATGGGAGATCCTGATTTTATTCAGGATAAAACGTCTTATCTGATCTCTGACGAATACCTGAAAGGCAGATGGAAAAGCTTTAGTTTTGATAAAGCAACTCCAAGTGCAGAAGTGGGTAAAATCATAGAACAGCCTAAAGAATCTATGCAGACTACTCATATTTCCGTATTAGACAAAGAGGGAAATGCGGCTTCTGTAACCACAACTCTTAATGGGTATTATGGAAGTAAAGTACTGGTTTCAGGGGCAGGATTCTTTTTAAATAACGAAATGGATGATTTCTCCATCAAACCAGGTGTACCGAATATGTTTGGAGCCGTAGGGGGTGAAGCCAATTCAATACAGCCCAACAAGAGAATGCTTTCTTCTATGACCCCAACGATTATTCTTAAAAACGGAAAACCTTATATGGTTGTGGGAACACCGGGAGGAACTACAATTCCAACTTCAGTGTATCAGTCCATTGTGAATGTAGTGGATTTTAAGCTGAATGCCAATATTTCAGTGAATGCTCCAAAGTTCCACCATCAGTGGCTGCCGGAAACCATCACCGTGGAAAATAATTTCCCTGAAAGTACCATTTCTGAACTGAAAAGTAAGAATTACATCATTGAAAAGACAAAATACATTGGTAAAACAGAAATGATTGTTCTTGATGACAACGGAAATATTCACGCAGTGGCAGACGGTCGTGGCGATGATTCTGTAGCGGTAGAATAATTATCATTTTACCATCCGTTAAAACTAAATAGGGCTCCGGCTTCATTTCTAAAAGGATAATTGTCTTTTAGAAATGAAGCCGGAGTTTTTTGCCTATAAAGCCTGCTCAGAAGATTCTTTCAATGACTTTTGTCATGTTTTTAGATAAATTTTCTTAATTTTCGCCCTTAAAAAAACAAAACGACTGTTCTTTGAAAGCAAAAAAAATACACAATCAGCTTTATTTCCAGGTGATTATAGCCATTGTTGCGGGTATTCTTCTGGGAAAATTTTATCCTGAACTGGGAGAAAAGATGAAACCTCTAGGAGATGGATTCATCAAATTGGTAAAAATGATTATCGCTCCGGTAATTTTCATTACCCTTACTTTAGGAATTGCCCACATGACCGATTTGAAAAAAGTGGGAAGAATTGCTATCAAAGCAATGATCTATTTTTTCACATTTTCAACCCTTGCTCTTATCATCGGATTATTGGTAGGAAATATCTTACAACCTGGTCATGGTTTGAATATTGATCCATCTACCCTCTCAGGTGATGTTTCGCAATACCAAACAAAAGCTCATGAGTCAACGCTCACAGGGTTTATTATGAATATTATTCCGGAGACTTTATTCAGTCCATTGGTGGGTGAAAATATTCTCCAGGTTCTTTTGGGTGCTATTTTAATGGGAGTCGCTTTGGTTTTAACAAAAGAAAAAAGCCAGAAAGTAACCGATTTTCTACAAGATTTATCGACTCCAGTATTTAAAATTGTCCACATGCTTATGAAACTTGCCCCCATAGGTGCTTTCGGAGCAATGGCTTTCACGATTGGAAAATACGGACTTCATTCTGTACTCAACCTTATATTTCTGGTGGGTACATTCTATATTACCTCTATTCTTTTTGTTGTTCTGGTATTAGGAGCAGTAGCATGGTATAACGGATTTAATATTTTCAAACTCCTTTTCTACCTTAAAGAGGAACTTCTTCTCGTTTTGGGAACAAGTTCATCAGAATCTGCCTTACCGGGTATTATGGAAAAACTTGAAAAAGCAGGCTGCTCACGAGCTATTGTAGGTCTTGTGGTTCCTACCGGATATTCTTTCAATCTTGATGGAACGAATATTTATATGACACTTGCCTCTCTCTTTATTGCCCAGGCATTAAATATTCATCTTCCTATTGAAAAACAGCTGATGCTTCTTTTGGTAGCTATGTTAAGTTCAAAAGGTGCAGCAGGAGTTACAGGTGCAGGATTTGTTACTCTGGCAGCAACTCTGGCAGTCGTTCCTGAAATTCCGATTGCAGGAATGACTTTAATTCTTGGAATCGACAAATTCATGAGTGAATGCAGGGCTTTAACAAACGTTATCGGAAATTCTGTAGCCACTGTAGTGGTTGCCAACTGGGAAAAACAGCTCGACAAAAAACAGCTTCAGTACTGCCTGGATCATCCGGCTGAAATTGAGAAAAAGCTGGAGATGTAAGAAGGTAGCAGATGTTAGGTAATAGGGATTAGGTGGCAGGGATTAGAAATGATGTCAATAGTAAATTTTGCTTCGCAAGTGAATGGTGAATTTTGATACAGAGCCAAGATTCAAGAGCCAAGAGCCAAGATAATGACAACCTAATAAAATCAGCAACAAAAACAACCAACAACCTGTACCCTACACCAAAATATTCAAACTTGCAGGCTGTAATTAAGCAGATGTTAGGTAATAGGGATTAGGTGGCAGGGATTAGAAATGATGTCAATAGTAAATTTTGCTTCGTAAGTGAATGGTGAATTTTGATACAGAACCAAGATTCAAGAGCCAAGATAATGACAACCTAATACAACCAGCAACAAAAACAACTAGCAACAAAAACAACCAGCAACCTGTACCCTACACCAAAATATTCAAACTTGCAGGCTGTACTTTAACATGGATTGGTGATTTGATTTTATTAAATTCACCATCCAGATGCCAGTTTTTGGTATTTACTTTAAATGTTATTTCAGATACTGGAAGATAAGTCACATATTCATCATCTTTCAGTCTTTTGGTAAACATTCTGAAAGCAAACAGCGCAGAATAGGTCAGTGGAAATTTTTTCACCAAAACCATATCCACCAAACCGTCACTTTTACTGGCTTTTGGTGCAATGTAAGCATTGTTCCCAAACTGACGGGTATTGGCAATGTTCATCATCAGATAACGGCCGTTATACTGTTGGTATTCTTCATCATCAAACTTTACTTTGATGGGCTTATAATTGAAGAATGTTTTCAGGGAAACTTTAATATAGTTTTTGAATCCACGGCTTGTTTTTTCAAACTCTTTCACCACTTTACCGTCAAATCCCGTTCCCGAAACATTGATGGAAAGCCTGTCGTTTACAGTAAAAGTATCAATCTTTCTGGAGTTTTTAACTTTTATTTTCTCTAACAGTTCATCAAGATTTTTACTGAATCGTGTTTCATTGGAAAACCCGTTTCCAGAACCGGCCGGAAAAATAGCCAGAATTTTGTTTGTATTAATAAGGTTTTTGGCTACTGTAGAAATGGTACCATCTCCTCCTATCGCCACAAAAATATCTACCTGTTCGAAATGAGCCTGAATAAATTCATCGGTCCCGACAATAGATTCTGAAACATAATACAAAGGATTATTCACCTTTGTTTTAAGTTCGTTCAAAAACGGCTGATAATTTTTTTTGGCCGAAAAAGGATTGATAATAAAAGCTACTTTGTCCATCACCACAAAATTAAAAAATGCTTCCAGAACTGGAAGCATTAATTTACTTAATTTTCATTCTTTCTTTAAATTCTGCATTTAAAGTGCCCTTCAGGTCTTCCCATGAAACAGGAATTGTAATGTCTCCGGCGGCAAAAGCAGCAATTTCATAGGGACTATAGTGAAAATACAGGTTTTTATCATCAAAATAAAAATTATCAGAGGCCGGAATTTTATCCACTAAAAGCATTTCTGAGTTTTTCACTTCTCCATCTCCATCCATTGTTCCGCTGTTAATTTTATCAATATTTTTCATCAGAATGGCTTCAATCTTATTTTTAGGTAATGAAGTAATATCTTTCAATTCTAATTTTTTGCTGTTTTTAAGATCAAAAACCCTTTCGGAAAATCCGTAGTTATCATGCGCTCCTCCTTCATATCCGCTTCCTACATATTGGATATGCATATAGCCGTTTGTATTAGAAATAAGATTCATATGGGAACTTGAATACCAGTTTTGAGCATAAGTAACGTCTGAAGCCCAGTCTTTATTATCTTTTTTAACAGAGTTGAAATAACTATTCTTTTCACTATCCAGATAAGCCTGAAGACCGGTTTTGGAGAAATCTTTAATTTTTTCATTCTGGAAATAGATGCTGTCCACTAGCTTTTTATCTTTTAAAGTAGGAAAAACCAACAGCTTTGAAGTGTAGCTCACTTTTAAAGAGTCAGTAATTTTTGTAGAGTCACTGACTTTTACAGAGTCTACTACAAATTCTTCACTTGCTTTGTTTTCTATATTCTCTGCTTTTGCCGCCGTTTCATTTTTTTTACAGGCGGTAACTGCCAAGAAAGAAGATAATGCTATAACAGCAATCGTATTTTTCATAATTTTATTTTTGGGGTATAAATACAAAAACCATTCAAAAGATGAATGGTTTTTGAAAAAATTTTATTTTTTTGTTTAACTCCTGTCAAATATTACTTTTTAACAAGGCTGATCACCTGATTTTCAAATTTTGAAGCAACTCCCCAGATTTGTTTAAATGCAGGATAATATTCTTTCGGATAATCTGAACTGCTAATTTTTGAGGTAGTGGTAACCTCCAGTTTATTTCCTATTTGTTTTACAGAATAGTTGTATTCTATTTCTTTATCTTCTGTAACAATTTTTTTCTCTTTAGGCATTTCCTCAATCACATATCCTTCAGGGATTTCAAGAATCACCTTTTTTATTTTGGTAGTTGGTGACCCAAAATCGATAGGGAATTTTCTGGCTTCCGTCTGATCAAATTCATTGGAATTCTTATTTAAAAACAACATCGGATTAATGATCATTTTCTTTCCTACCTTGTCAATAAGATTCGTTGAAGAAAACTTCATGCTGCTTTCAAACTCACCATTCTCCAATACTTTTGAATCAATATCCGTGAAATCCATTGAGAAATTCTCTTTATACTGCTTTTTATATTTTTCAGGGTTTTCATCATAATCATCCTTTACATACATTGCAAACACACCAGTATCTCTGTCAGAATAAGCACCAGAAACGCTTCCATCTTCATTAATTTTCGCATTTACAGTAAGGTAAGTATTTCCCGGTTTAGTATTTACCATCTGAAGTTGAACAGCTTTCTCCTTACCAAGTAAAATACCAAATTGGTTCCAATCTCTTAAAGGAAGTTCATTCATGGAAGATTGTTTTGAAGTAGCATCAAAGGTTTGGATACCTCCTGCAGTTTCTACAGCTGCTAAAACAAAATTGGTGTTGGTAACGTTGGGAGATACAATATTAATCAAACCGTTCTCTACCGTTGAAATAAGTAATGGATCCGCTTTAATATTTGCTTCACGAAGAAGCATTATTAAGAACAGGTTAATTTCTGCGGCATTACCCGTTTTGCTTTCAATCAGTTTTTTGATACCGTCTTCCGTATAGATTCCTTTATCTTTATTCCATGTAAATGTTTTCTGAACATATCTGAATATGGCATTTGCTTTTTCAAGATCAGTTTTCATATCAGCTATTCCTGCCGGCATATTTTCTTTCGCCAGTTTTGTTTTTTTAAGCTCACCTCCGAAATCATTATTATCATAGAGTCTTTTCTTAATCTGTTCCCAGGAAGATGAGTATAATTTAAGTTCTCCAAAATTGGTGGAATGAAGCTCAGCACTGATTTTTGTACGAAAGTTTCTGCTATTTCTCACAAACTTCTCCGCTTTAAAACCTTTCAAATTTTCAAAGCCGAATCTGTATGTTCTATATTGGGCACCATATAATGTTCTGTCAGAAACTTCATTATATTTAGGAGTAAGACCTCCGGTATAGTTAATATTATAAGAAATACTCACTGGAGTATCCATAACATATTCTGTGTAAAGTGAAGGAGTATCCAGCTCAATAACGATTTCAGGAATCGTATAAAGAAATGCAAACGGTGTGATCACTTCATACTGATATTCTAATACCGATCCGTCTTTCACATTAGGAAAAGCAAATTTGTTAACCGTAGTATTTTTATTTTCCTTGCTTTTATATTTGGAGCTTTTTTCAACCTTTACCGGTACAGCCTTTCCACCTTCCAGATTATAGGTAAATGCCTTGAATTTAGTTAATGATTCATGTTCATTAACTCCCGTATAAAGGGGAACTTCTACATTTAATAAGTCTTCCGCATTATCTTTTTTGTATATTTTTACTCTGTAAATATATTCTCTGTGTAGATCACCGGTAGATGCATCTACTCTGAAATGTATAGATCTGTACAAAACTTCAGCAGGTGCATTTTCATCCAGTAAAGATTTAACTTTTGATAAATCTGCTTCTGAAAATTTTGGAGCCTCTAAAAACTCATGTTTTTGTGCTTTAATAAATATAAGGTTTGTAGAACAAACCAATAACAATACTATTTTTTTCATCATTATGCCTTTGTAATTAAAATTTTTGAATTGTCCATGTTTATTGTTTTCTTTATGAAGTTTACATATTCGTTATATTTTTCTTTGGGATAAGCTCCTTTATTGATTTGTATTTTTCTTTTCACGATGAGCCCCTCTCCATTCTTTACAAAATTTAAGGTATAGAAACCATATTCAGATTTAAGGTTGATATTTTCAGGAGTTTCTTCTACTTTATATCCATTGGGAAGGCTGAAACTGATTTCATATTCGTCCTCATAAGATTGTCCGATTTCAAAAGGAAGTTCACGGCTTTCGTCCGTTTTATGGATGGCATCGTTGTATATAGGAACCGCTCTGAATATTAAACTGTTTCCTACTTTTTTAGCATAATGGCTGGCTTTAAAATCAATATCATAGGTTATGAAAGCATTGTCTCTATTATTGACAAAATTTTTCATTTCTACTTTTTCAAAGTTCAAAATATCCAAAGATCTTTTTAAAGCATCATTTCTTTCTTTGGGACTTAAAGCGGTAAATGCTAAATTATAATCATACTGATATCCTGTGTAATGAAAACTTCCTTCACCCTGAATACTGTTATCCTCTCCTACTTTGATTTTCATGACCTGTTTTTCTTTATTCTGTTCGGCAGAATATACAGGAGTATTGATCAGTTCTATCCCCGTTTTCTTTACTGAAAGTACATTTCGGTCTGTTGTACTGTACCCCAGGTGGTTGAATGCAATTTGTTGGGATGTATTCTCAAGCCAGATATTCCCTTTTTCTGTAGGCACCATTAAAATAGCATGGTTTCCTCCCATTCTTGGGAAGTCCGGATCAAAAGATATCTGGGAAGCTCCGGAATTAATAACACAATAATAAGAAGGTACTCCTGCTTCATCAAGAAGAGTTTTCATATAATTGGTAAGTCCTTTACAGTCTCCGTATCCTTTTTTGTCCACTTCATCAGGAAGCATTGGAAGCCATCCGCCAATTCCCAGCCCTACGTAGATGTATCTGGTCTTATTCTGCATATACTGATAAATCGTCTTTACCTTATCTTCTACAGATCCTTGTAAGTTCAGCGATGCTATCTCAGATTTGATAGCCGGAGTAGAAACTGCAACAGGCTCTACAAGGTTATTATAATACCATGTTCCAAAATCTGTCCAGTTCGTTAAAGTACCCTGTTTTCCTGCAAGATTAAATTTCGCCAGAGAGAAACTTACTTTCGGTAAAATTTTGGCAGGTTGTGGAATTAAAGAAATATCATCAATGGCGGGAACGTTTTTGTAGGTAAATACTTTTTCATTAGCACTCCCACTTTCTGCAACTGATGCATAATTGAACTTTGACGGATAAGTTTTCGTTCTAAGCTCTATCCCAGATGTGTTGATAATTTTAAATTCCGCTTCTTCCAAAGAGGTATTGGTAGAAAAGAAAGGCACAAAATCAGGAATAAAAACAGTATTTTTATCTGATATCTGATAAGAGAAATCTACTGTATAGGGATATTCCGTTGGAGTATAATTAAAAACCAGAATTCTGCTATCAGAATAAAAAATTCCGTGACGGTTATTGGCAAAATCACCAAAATCTGATTTTGAAAAACTTTTTATTTTCTTTCCTGCTTCATTATAGATGGTAACTTTCACATCAGAGATACTGTTTCCTTTATCATAGGAAATGTAAGCAACTGCTTTATCATCACCATCTTTATTTAAAACAGTTTTTACCGTATTAACCTGATATTTTATATCATCAATCTTATGAATGTTAACAGTCGTCAGATCTTTTCTGACTACCAGATTAGCATTTTTCTTTAAATTTTCAGGAATTGCAGAGGCAGGATAGCTCTGTGCAAAATAGAATGAGGCGGCAGATAAAGCCCCCAAGACTAATATTTTCATCATTACTGCTAATTTTAAATGAATTATTAAAATTTTATATTATTTTTTCACCAAACTAATGACCTGATTTTCCGTTTCAGAGATCGTTTTCCAGATTTGTTTAAAAAACGGATAGTATTCTTTAGGATAATTTTGACTGGCAATACCTATTTTTGAGGTAATTATTATTTTATTACCAAGCGTTTCAACCTTGTATAAAAAAGATATTTCCTGATCGTCCGTAGCCATCTTTTTATCTTTCGGAAGGCTTAACACTTTATAATTTTCAGGAATTTCAAGTTCTATTCTTTTTTCTTTATTAAAAGCCGAAATAAAGTCAATCTGATATTTCCTTTCATGGGACTGATCAAACAATTCTTTTTCAGCATTTAAAAACATGATGGGATTGATCACGATTTTGTCTCCTATTACATCCATCAGGTTAGAATCGGAAAATGCCATCTGAGTTTCAAAATCACCATTGTCCAGGAGTTTTGGTTCTACATTTTTCCCATCTATATTATATCGCGACGGAAACACCTGTTTATATTTATCTTTGTTTCTATCAAATTCATCATAAGAGTTAATTGCATACATCCCGCTATCCTTTTGTGTGAAAATTCCTTTTACTAAAGAATTCCCAAGGTCTAAGCTGGCTTTGATATTCATCTCTTTTTTACTTATATTGGTATTAGAGAATGACAGAGATGTTCCTTTTTTTCCTTCCAATAAAATTCCGAAATCATTCCAATCCCTCTCTGGTAACATATTTACCTTAGAATTGAAGGAAGTTGCATCATAAAAATAAATTTGATTATTAATTTTAACGGATGTCAAAACAAAATTTAAATTATTGATATTAGGTGAAATAACATTCAGAATACCATTATCAACAGTAGAAATCAGAAGAGGATTAGCTTCAATTCCGGCATCTCTCAAAAGCATAGTCAAAAGAAGATTTATATCTGCACTATTGCCAGATTTTGTTTTTATAAGCTGTCTTAAATTCTGGGAAGCCATTATTCCTGCCTTCTCGTTCCATCTATAATTTTCTTTAACAAAATTGAAAATTTTATCTGCTCTTCCTAAAGGATCATAATAGGTTTTAATATTCTCGGGAAGAATATCTTTCACATTACCTTTTAAAAAACTTCCAAAGTCATCAAAACTATAAAGCTTGTCTGCAAGGTTATTCCAATCTTTAAACTCACTATAAGTAAAATATTTGGTTGAAAATCTTTTAAGTTCAGGTTTAATTTTCCCTCTGAATCTATTCAGGTCTTTTACATATTTTTCCTTCTGAATAGATTTCATATCCTCATATCCAAATCTGAAAACATTATATAAAGCTCCTAAACGATCCTCAGTAGTGGAAATATGGTATTTTGGTTTAAAAATACTTCCTGTACTGTTAAAAGAATATGTAATAGGCTCATCAGGATATTCCAAATTATATTCCTGATAAACAACCGGAATATTGTATTCCAGAAAATATACCGGATTGGAGATATTATTACTCGTCACTTTATAACTGTATTCTATTACAGATCCGTCTGAAATATTAGGTAAGGCAAGTTTATAAATATTTATCCCTTCAGTAAAATTCTCTTTTAACTGTTCTTTTTTATCAATTAGGATTTTTTCGACCTTATTATTGGAGAGATTATATATTCTAACTTCAAACTTACTCAGCGATTCATCGGTAAGAAGAGGAATGCTTATATTAAGCCAATCTTCTGAGCGCTTTTTGTCGTAGATTTTAATTTTTGAATACCACTCTTTTTCCAAAGAATTATCATTCATGATATTATATCGAACACTATTGTAGAGAATTTCAGCAGGGGCATCCTTTTCTATAAGTGAATTCGTTTTTTTTAGATCAGCTTCATCAAATAAAGGTGGAGAAAGGAATTTATGCTGTGCAAAAGATGTATTAAATACAAGGCAGCTCACCGCTACTGTAAGTTTAGCATTAATTTTCATCGGTTTTTATTGATTTTGAGAATTCGTAGAAATTGCAGAAACAGGATCGCTCTGCGCGAAATAGAATGAGGCGGTAGATAAAGCCTCCAAGACTAATATTTTCATCATAGTTATTAAAGTTATACAAAAATAATAAAATCTTAATAACTGTTAAAAAAAATATAAAAGGCTTCAACATATGAAGCCTTCAACCTAATACTTAAAAAGTACAGTTTTACATGTACCTATAAGGATATGAACACATTATCAACTTTTCATTTTCTATTTCTGAAAAGTTAGAACAGAATATTTATAATCATTCTATTTTGGAGAGGGAATATTTATTCTGTTTTTATGAAGGGTAAAACTTCATATTGTCTGCGTTCCAAAAATAGAATAAAATATGATTCATGTATTTCAAATATTGTAGAATTAATAATAAGAAGAAGTACAATTAATTCTACAATCCTGAAATCTGCTCATAAAAAAAGACTCCAATACTGAAGTCTTTTAGTTTTTTTTCTTTCTTTTTAATCATTCGGAACCAGTTTACTATCAAATTGATCGCTTCCAAGCCCCAGTACAGGAATAAAGATAAATCCAAAAAGAAGGATCAGAATTGTGTAGAGAGGCGTTTCTTTGGAAAATCCTTTAGCAAGCCTGTCATATACTACCCAACATGCAAAAATGTTTACCAATGGAATAAAGAAAAGAATGATCCACCAAATGGGTTTTTTCACGATTTCCAATAGCACAATTGTATTATAAATAGGAATAAAGGCGGCCCAGGCATCTTGTCTTCCTGCTTTCTGGAAGATTTTGTACATGCAATATCCATAGAATATATAACATAGCAGGCCGAAGAACATTGTTCCGATCCCTAATCCTGCAGCGGCTGCACCAGACACTGCATCTGTCCCATTATAAGGGTCTGTTTGTAAAAGAGTTAACATATTATTGTTTTTTTGGTTTATCCAAATATAAAAAAAGCTTCTAAATAATTAGAAGCTTTTTTTATTATATTTTTAAAAACGTTTATGCATCAATTTTTGCATATTTCGCATTTTTCTCGATAAACTCTCTTCTCGGTGGTACCTCATCCCCCATCAACATAGAGAATACACTGTCTGCTTCTACTGCATTATCAATAGTTACCTGCTTCAGAATTCTGTGTTCAGGGTTCAGGGTTGTTTCCCAAAGCTGTTCAGGGTTCATTTCTCCAAGACCTTTGTAACGCTGTACTTCTACACCTTTACCATCCGGAGCCATTTCTAAAGTAAACTCTTCACGTTCTTTTTCGTTATAGGCATACACTTTTTTGTTCCCTCTTTTTAATAGATATAAAGGAGGTTGAGCAATATAGATATATCCATTCTCAATAAGTTCCTTCATATATCTGAAGAAGAAAGTAAGGATCAATGTAGAAATGTGAGATCCATCAATATCGGCATCGGTCATGATAACAATTTTATGGTATCTTAATTTTGCCATATTTAAAGCTTTACTATCTTCTTCTGTTCCTACAGAAACTCCAAGTGCAGTATAAATATTTCTGATTTCCTCGTTATCATACACTTTATGAAGCATAGACTTCTCTACGTTCAAAATCTTACCTCTTAATGGTAGAATAGCCTGGAAGTGTCTGTCTCTACCCTGCTTTGCTGTTCCACCTGCGGAATCTCCCTCTACAAGGAAGATTTCAGATTCAGCCGGATCTTTAGATGAGCAGTCAGATAGTTTCCCCGGAAGACCTGAACCTCCCATTGGAGATTTTCTCTGAACCATTTCTCTAGCCTTTTTAGCTGCTTGTCTTGCTTTAGCTGCTAAAACAACTTTCTGAACAATGATTTTAGCTTCATTAGGATTTTCTTCCAGGAAGTTAGTAAGCATTTCTCCTACAATCTTATCAACAGCACCGGAAACTTCAGAGTTCCCTAGTTTTGTTTTGGTCTGTCCTTCAAACTGAGGTTCCATTACTTTTACAGAAACTACAGCTGTAAGTCCTTCACGGAAGTCATCACCGGTAATTTCTACTTTTTCTTTTGCCGGAAGTCCTAATTCATCAGCATATTTCTTTAAAGTTCTTGTTAAAGCTCTTCTGAAACCTGCCAGGTGAGTACCTCCTTCGTGCGTATTGATATTATTAACGTAAGAGTGAAGATTTTCGTTAAATGATGTATTATAACGCATCGCCACCTCAACAGGAATATCATCTCTTTCGCCTTCCATGAAGATCACGTGTTCCATAATAGATTCACGGCTACCGTCGATGTAAGCAACAAATTCTTTCAATCCCCCTTCAGAATGAAAAATTTCTGAACGGAAAGAACCGTCTTCCAATTTTTCTCTTTCATCGGTAAGCGTAATCGTAATTCCTTTATTTAGGTAAGAAAGCTCTCTTAAACGGCTTGCTAATGTATCGTAATTATAGATTAATTCTGTAAATATAGTATCATCCGGCTGGAAAAACTGTTTAGTTCCTCTTATGTCACTGTGACCGATTTCTTCAACCTGAGTCTGTGCTTTTCCTTTAGAATATATCTGTTGATAGATATTCCCGTCTCTGTAAACTGTAGTTACCATTTCGTTAGAAAGTGCATTCACACACGAAACCCCTACCCCGTGAAGACCTCCTGAAACCTTATAAGAGTCTTTATCAAACTTACCTCCGGCTCCAATTTTTGTCATAACCACTTCAAGGGCAGATTTCTGCTCTTTTTCGTGGAAATCAACCGGGATACCTCTACCGTTATCACTTACTTCAATTCCGTTTCCTTCCTTGATGCTAACGAAGATCGTGTCACAGTACCCTGCCAATGCCTCGTCAATAGAGTTATCTACTACTTCATAAACCAAGTGGTGAAGCCCTCTGACTCCTACATCACCAATGTACATTGAAGGACGCATACGTACGTGCTCCATTCCTTCCAATGCCTGAATACTACTAGCTGTATATTGTTTTTGACTCATATTAAATATTAAAAATCTTGCTCTATGCAAAGACTTACAAATATCGTGATTTTTTTCGAGGTATGAAAGTTAAAAAGTGTCAAAAAAATGTAGAGTTTTCTTAGTGAAAACATAAGGAAAAGTATTCCAATAAAAGATTCAAAATTAAAATGTATAGGTGAAATATCAACTGTTGTAAATCATATTCAACATCAATAATTTATGCGTAAATTTATTTACTGAAAAGTTGATATTATGGATGATTTTATAGCAGCACGCGCCCAGATGGCACTATCTCTGGGTTTTCACATTATATTCTCCTGTGTGGGTATGGTGATGCCTTTTCTCATGGCTTTTGCCCATTGGAAATACTTAAAAACCAATAATGAAGTATACAAAGGACTGACAAAAGCATGGAGCAAAGGAGTAGCTATTCTTTTTGCTACCGGAGCTGTTTCCGGAACAATGCTATCTTTTGAACTTGGACTTTTGTGGCCCGGCTTTATGAAACATGCAGGTCCTATTTTCGGAATGCCTTTTTCATTGGAAGGAACAGCCTTTTTCATCGAGGCTATTGCCATTGGATTCTTCTTATATGGCTGGGAAAGATTCAATAAATGGTTTCACTGGTTCTGCGGATTTCTTGTAGGAGTAAGCGGGCTGGCTTCCGGAATTCTGGTGGTAGCAGCCAACTCATGGATGAATTCCCCAACCGGTTTCGATTATATAAACGGACAGTATCTTAATATAGATCCTATTAAAGCGATGTTTAATGACGCATGGTTTCCGCAGGCTCTTCATATGACGGTTGCTGCATTTTGTGCCACAGGATTTGCTGTAGCCGGAGTGCATGCCTTTATGATTATGCGTAAAAGAAATATTGAATTTCATACCAAAGCTTTTAGAATTGCTGTAGGATTTGCTTTGATTGGAGCATTTGGTGCCCCTTTAAGTGGTGATATTGCAGCAAAATCAGTAGCAGAAAGACAACCTATTAAACTGGCTGCAATGGAAGCTCATTTTGAAACTGAGAAAGGTGCTTCTTTTGTGATTGGAGGAATTCCTGATGAGGAAAAGGAAGAAATAAAATATGCTATAAAAATTCCAAAAGTTTTAAGCTTTCTGGTAAGCAATGATTTCAATTCTGAAGTAAAAGGTCTTAAAGATTTCCCGAGAGATGAATGGCCTCCGATTGCGGTTGTTCATTACGCTTTTCAGATTATGATTTTCTTCGGAGTGGTGATGATTGGTATTGGAGCTATTTATTTATATGCTTTCTTCTTCAAAAAAGAATGGCTGAGTAAAAATTGGTTATTAAAAACGTTCTTAATAGCAACACCTTTCGGATATATTGCTCTGGAAGCAGGCTGGACAGTGACGGAAGTCGGCAGGCAGCCCTGGATTATTTACGGAATTATGAGAACGGTAGATGCGGTAACACCAATGCCGGGAATACAGTATTCATTCTACTTCTTTACTGCTATTTTCGTCTCATTATCATTGATTCTTATCTTCCTTTTAAAAAGACAGATTCAAATGGTACCGAAGCTTTACGACCCTACCGACTCTCAGTTTAACGATAAAAACAACAAATCATGATCTACATTGTAATAGGTTTTCTCTGGCTATCTATCTGTCTTTATATTATTCTGGGAGGTGCTGATTTTGGAGCGGGAATTGTAGAGCTTTTCACTCATAAAAAAGCCAGAAATAAGACTCAGGAAATCATGTATGAGTCTATTGCTCCTGTATGGGAAGCCAATCATATGTGGCTGATCATTGCCATTGTAATTCTCTTTGTAGGGTTCCCCGAAATCTATACGACCATGTCTACCTATCTTCACATTCCTTTGGTTTTGATGCTTTTGGGGATTATCGCGAGAGGAACAGCATTTACGTTCAGACATTACGATGCAGTAAAGGACAACTGGCAGGTTCTGTACACCCAGATCTTCTATTATGCGAGTCTTTTAACCCCTTTCTTTTTGGGATTAATTGCTGCAGCAACTGTTTCACATTCTATCAATCCTGATGCTGTAGGTTTTCTGGATTTGTATGTTTTCAGCTGGCTGAACTGGTTTGGAGTTTCTGTAGGTTTGTTTACTGTAGCGCTTTGTGCCTATCTTGCTTCTATCTTTTCATTAAGAGAAACCCGTGATAAGGCAGATCTTTTATTAATGATCAGAAAATCCAAACAGACGATGATCTTCGTTGTGATTACAGGAATTCTGGTATTTGTGACCGCTTATATTTCGGATATTCCTCTTTTGATGTGGGTATTTTCCAAACCTTTGGGGATTATGGCGATTGCCTTTGCAACGATTGCCTTATTGCTTATTTTAAGAGCGATGAACCGTCAGAAATTACTTCCTGTACGTGCTTTGGCAGGATTTCAAATGGTGATGATTTTAGTAGCTGCTACGTATCAGCACAATCCGGATATTATTTTATTAGGAAACGGACAGCATCTTTCATTATTGGAGCATATGGCGCCGCCAAAAACTATTGCAGCATTGGGATGGGCTTTGATGCTCGGTTCATTATTTATCCTGCCGTTTTTATTTTATCTGATGGCTTCTTTCAGTAAGTTGAGAAAATAGATTTACAATGCAGAGCTATCAGGATAAAACAGAGCTTATTGAGGAACTCAAGAAAAGATATAAGCTCTACGATCAGGAATTTAATACCATCAAGGAAGATGAAAAAGACCTTCTTCAACAGGGAGTTGACAAAACGCCATCGCAAAATATTTCCTATCAGTTAGGATGGACCCATCTGCTTTTACAATGGGAAAATGATGAAAGAAAAGGACTGGAAGTAAAAACACCTACTCCTGACTATAAATGGAATAACCTGAAAGGATTATACCAATCTTTTTATAATGAATATGGTTCTCATAGTTTACAACAGCAAAGAGAACTTCTGCAAAATCAGGTTAATGAAATTATTGCATGGATAGAAAGCCTTGATCACAACACTTTATTCACTCCCGGACAAAGAAAATGGGCAACAACCCCTGCTCAGTGGCCGGTCTGGAAATGGATTCATATCAATACCGTAGCTCCTTTTAAGAATTTCAGGACACAGCTTCGAAAATGGAAAAAAGAAAAAGGTACAGAATAGTTCTGTACCTTTTATATTTGTATTTTCTGAGGAATCTTAAGCTAATTTCATCAAAAGATTTTCGTCAATCTTCTCTACTTTCACAATATTATTCTTTGTCAAAGTTTTGGAAGCTTTATCCCATTTTTTACCGGATAACTGGCTTCTTTCCTTTACTTCAGCTAAAGACATTGCTTCTTCCTGAGAATTAAGGATTTCAAGGATTACTTTTTCATCTTCACCTAATTCAATCTGTGGAACTGCTTTTTCAGGTCTCATCTGAGGGAAGAATAATACTTCCTGGATAGAGGCATTGTTCGTTAAGAACATGATTAATCTGTCCATACCGATTCCTAATCCTGAAGTTGGTGGCATACCGTATTCCAATGCTCTTAAGAAGTCCTGATCGATGAACATTGCTTCATCATCTCCTCTTTCAGATAAAGCCATCTGTGCTTCAAAACGCTCTCTCTGATCGATAGGATCATTAAGCTCTGAATAGGCGTTTGCGATTTCTTTACCACATACCATTAATTCAAAACGCTCTGTTAAGCCTTCTTTGCTTCTGTGTTTCTTTGTCAGTGGAGACATTTCGATCGGATAATCCGTAATGAAAGTCGGCTGAATGAAGTTTCCTTCACATTTCTCACCGAAGATCTCATCAATCAGTTTTCCTTTCCCCATCGTCTCGTTTACTTCGATACCGATAGACTTTGCAAAATCATATAATTCCTTCTCTGTCTTTCCTGTGATATCAAATCCTGTATATTTCAGGATCGCTTCTGTCATAGAAACTCTTGGATAAGGAGCTTTCCAATTGATGGTGTGTTCACCAAAAGTAGATTCTGAATTTCCATTAACCTGAGTAGCACAGAATTCCAATAATTTCTCAGTGAAATCCATCATCCAGTTGTAATCTTTGTAAGCTACATAGATTTCCATAGCGGTAAACTCTGGATTGTGAGTTCTGTCCATTCCTTCATTTCTGAAGTTTTTAGAGAACTCATATACTCCATCAAAACCACCTACGATCAATCTTTTCAGATATAATTCATTGGCAATTCTTAAATATAATGGAATATCCAGTGCATTGTGGTGCGTGATAAACGGTTTTGCTGCAGCTCCACCAGGGATTGACTGTAGAATAGGGGTTTCCACCTCAAAATATCCTGCATCATTAAAGAAGGTTCTCATAGCATTGAACATTTTTGTTCTCTTCACGAAAATTTCTTTAACCTGTGGATTTACCGTCAAATCTACATAACGCTGTCTGTATCTTAATTCAGGATCTGTAAATCCGTCGTGTACAACACCGTTTTCGTCAGTTTTAGCCTGAGGTAGAGGACGTAATGCCTTCGTAAGAAGAACAAAGTTTTTTACTAAAACCGTCTTCTCTCCTACCTGAGTCGTAAACAATTCTCCTTCAATACCGATAATATCTCCGATATCCAAAAGGTGTTTGTATACTTCATTATAGAGTTCTTTATCTTCACCCGGACAGATCTCGTCTCTGTTGAAGTAAACCTGGATTTTTCCTTTAGAATCCTGCAATTCAGCAAAAGAAGCCTTACCTTGAATTCTGCGGGACATCAATCTACCAGCGATCTTCACCTGTTTACTTTCAGAAAAGTCCTGTTTTATAGATTCTGTAGTATCTGTAATGGTATACTCATCCGCAGGGAACGCATTAATCCCCATTTCAGTAAGCTTATTCAGCTTTTCTCTTCTAATGATTTCTTGTTCTGATAATTGCATTTCTTATTTTTCTAAAAGCGTACAAATTTAGGCATTTTTGACCTGATCATCAATGCCTTTTTTCAGAAATTTTAAAATGTGAAGAGGAATGGTGCTGAGATACGAGATTCAGGATATTGGGATATAAGATTCGGGATGCTGTCAATAGTGAATTTTGCTTCGCAAGTGAATGATGATTTTTTTAATAGAGCTAGAACGTCTATCCTTAATTTTAAGCATCAACGAAATAAACTTGCAACAAAAAAAACCAGCAACCAGTAACTTAACTAAAAACTTTGAATTTTGAATCTTAAACTTTTATACAAGCCACCCTCTTCTATCCTTCTGAGGAATAAATGTCCAGGCCAGCATTCTGCTTATCTTTTGTCCCTGAGCCATATCAATCGTTTTCACTTCTACGGCTTTTACTTTCTTTAAAAGATGAATCAGTTTATTGAGATTGTCTTTTTTAGACACCAGACACGTGAACCAAAGAACCTGAGATGAAAATAATGCACTTTCGTTAATCATTTTAGTAATAAAGGCCAATTCACCTCCTTCACACCATAGTTCAGATTGCTGACCACTAAAGTTTAGCAAAGGTTTAACCTTCTTTGATTTATTAAGATTTTTTGTTTTCCTGATGTTCCCTTTCATTGCAGACTCTTCAGAATCATGAAAAGGAGGATTGCACATCGTAAAGGTAAATCTGTCTTCAGAACCTATGATATTTTTAAAGATATGATCAGCATTTGATTGATGTTTTAACTGAATAACAGAGGAAAGATCCGGGTTTTGATCCAAAATATTCTGAGCATTTTTCAGAGAATCCTGATTAATATCGGTTCCCAGCATCGTCCACCCATAAGACCTGTGACTGATTAAAGGATACACAAGATTGGCTCCGGTTCCTATATCCAACCCTTTTACAGAGTTTCCTGCAGGGATTTTATCTGATGGTTCCGCCAGGAGATCAGCAACATAATGTACATAATCTGCACGTCCGGGAATGGGAGGACAAAGATTGGTATCGGGAATGTCCCAGCCTTTGATGTTATAGAAATGTAAGAGTAGCGCTTTGTTGAGCAGTTTTACAGCTTTTGGAATACTGAAATTAATGGTTACCGTCTGATAAGCATTTTCGAAAACATAGTGTTTCAGTTCCGGCACACAAGAAATAAGCTGATCAAAATCATAGGGATTACGATGCAGATTTCTTGTGTGCAGACTGGATTTTTCAGCGGACATATTTTACTTCTTCTGACTTAAAATATATTCCACCATTTTTTTGGCATCTTCTTTAGATACCTGTGGATGGGCAGCCATAGGCACACTTCCCCAAACTCCACTTCCGCCTTCAATAATTTTGGAAGCCAGCAATTCGGTATCCTTTTCAGAATACTTTCCTGCAATTTCCTTATAAGAAGGTCCTATCATTCTCTCATTCACAGAGTGGCATCCCGAGCAATCCAATGTTTCCATGATCTGATCACCTGAAAGATTGGTTTTTGCCGGCTCTGAAACAGCAGCTGTCTCAGAAGAAGCCGCCACTTCTGCTGTATTTTCTTTTTTAGAACAGGAAATGATCATAAGACCAAAAGCTCCTGCTAAAAGTATTTTTTTCATTATTTCTTAGCTGTAGAATCTGTTTTAGCAGCTTCTGGTGCAGGAGCAGCCGGAGTTGCAGCAGCTGGAGCAGCAGTTTTAGCCGTAGAATCTACAACAGTAGTTGCTTCTGGCTCTTCAAGCAACGTGTTGCTATCCTGTAAAGAATGATCTGGCTTTTTCTTGCAGCTTGCTAATAATAAACCTCCGATAAATGCGATTGCTAATACTTTTTTCATTTTATTCTAATTTGGAAGCAAAAGTATAAAAAATAAACTTTTAAACTTATGACAAATGTTTTCTTTCAGAAATATTTTTACGGTCTGGATTTTAATCTGATGATTAAAAAATAATTCAAACAGTAGGGAAATTTAAATTAGGTTGTTATTTTTGTATAACAAATTACCAAAATCAATCTAAAAATATGAAACTTATGACCAAAAAAAATGTATTAAGTACAGCGTTTGTTGCTCTACTTTCTTCCCTCCTTCTTTCATGTGATAACTCATCAAACGATCCTCATTCAGAATATTCTGATAAAATTGAATCGGTAACGCTTTTAAAAACAACAAAGTCGTGGGATGGAACGGTGTATCCGGCTTATCCCACAACACAGCCTGAAATATCAATTCTGAAGATTGCAGTTCCTCCCAACAAAGCTCTGGATTGGCATAAGCACCCTATCATTAATGCAGCTTATGTAGAAAAAGGAGAAATCCAGATCGAGAGAAAAGAAGACGGCAAAACACAATGGGTAAGAAAAGGCCAGGTTCTTCCTGAAATGGTCAACATTGCCCACAGAGGAAAAACCGGAGATAAAGGAGCAACCCTGATTGTTTTCTACAGCGGAACTCCTGATATTCCTTTGTCTGAACCCGTAAAATAGTTGTTTTAAACGCTATGTTCGCAAAGCAATTATGATAAAACTCTATTTTTTTGTTCGCAAGGCCACTTCGTTTAGCTAATGACTTATGATTATTTTTCCCAGTCACATTAATACCTGCGAATCAATACTCCTTAATCATAATGCACCTTGCTGAGTGAAACGCCTTTGCGACCTTTTTACATTCATATTAATAACATCTTCGCGATCTCAGCGTTTAAGTAAAAGATTATTATATTTAAAACATGGTTTTAATTTCAAAAATTCTGTTTTTTATCAGCCATCATGGTTTTTATACTGTGGTGCTGTTATTTGTATTCTTTGGACTTCTCTCCTATCTGACCAAAAAAGCATGGTTTCTGATTCCAATCCTTCCACTGGCTATCTTAAACGGATTTGGAGGACAATTTTTGAACGCCTGGTTTTTAAATAAATACGGAGTAGAAAGTACCGCTATCATCACTTCAGATGTAGAAACCAATTCTACACTGAATGATATGTATATCCACGATTATGAAGCGATTGTGAAAAAGCAGGACGGAAAATACGTCACTACTTTTTTCTCCACTACCAGCGCAGCCATCTATCCTATCAGTAATTCAATCAGAATACCTGATGACAAGGATATTCCGGTAAAATACATTCCCGGATACGAAAAGAACATAGTTATCCTGTATGATCAGTCCAGGGAAGGACAAATTTTATTGCAATATGAAAAGCAAGCTCCCGTCAATTCTGCAAAAACCAAGTATGAGGCAGACAAAACGAATAAGGAATTCATTGAAGAATACATTTCTGCCATGGAAAATTATTTAGAATATTATAATGATGAAACTTATAAAGAAAAAGTCAAGGAATTGAAACAAGAGCTCAAACAGCTTAAATAAAGGATTTTCATATTAAGTTTTTGTATTTCTTTAGTTTTTTTAGTTTTTGTATTAAAAAAATTTCTACATTTGTCCCATGTTAAAAATGAACAACAATATTTGGTGGTGGCTTTCAAACTCTTCGTCGGGTCTGAAGGTATTGTCATGTTGTTAATTACAGCAGAAATAATCAAAAAACAATATATAGGCTTTGACGGATACCGTTAAAGCCTTTTTTTATTCCTCAATTTTAAAAAAATAAAAAAACAACAAGATGTTTACTGACACAATTACAATAAAAACTGTTTCGAAAAAAACACTGGGAGACCTTCATACTCCCATGAACATTTATCTTAAAATCAGAGATAAATTCAGGGATACCATTCTTCTGGAAAGCTCAGATTCAAAAAGTATTGACAATAATTTTTCCTTTATCGCAGTGAATGCCATTGCCGGAATTGAAGTGAAGAACCTCAACGAATTTGAAATTAAGCTTCCTGCTTCTGCTCCCGTAAAGCAATTGATTAATGAGCGAAATATCACGGATATATTTGAAGACTTCCGTAATACTTTTAAATGTGAAGAAACTCATGATCCTATAGAACAAACTGCACAGAGCCTTTTTGGATACACAAGCTTCGAAGCAGTACAGTTTTTTGAAAACATTCATCTTAAAGAGCAAAGCAAGGAAGTTGAAATTCCTGTTTTGAGATACAGATTATACCAATATGTAATTGCGATCAACCATTTCAATGATGAAATGTATATCATTGAAAATTTTATTAAAGATGTAAAATCTGAACTTCATCTTTTAGAAAACCTTATTAAAAATCAGAATACTCCGGTTTATCCTTTCGAAAAAACGAGTGAGGAAACCTCTAATATTACAGACGAAGATTATATTGAACTGGTAAAAACAGCCCAGAAACATTGTATGCGCGGTGATGTCTTCCAGCTGGTTCTAAGCAGAAGATTTGAGCAGAAATTCAAAGGAGATGAATTCAATGTTTACCGTGCCTTGAGAAACATCAATCCTTCTCCTTACCTTTTCTATTTTGATTACGGAAATTATAAACTATTCGGATCAAGCCCTGAAAGCCAGTTAATCATCAAAAACAATAAAGCTATTATCCACCCTATTGCCGGAACCTCTAAAAGAACAGGAAATCTGGAAACGGATCTTGAGGCTATCGAAGTTTTAAAAGCTGATCCTAAAGAAAATGCAGAACACACCATGCTGGTTGACCTGGCAAGAAATGATCTTGGTAAACTTGGAAAAAATGTTACAGTAACTAAGCTTAAAGAAATCCAGCTGTTCTCTCACGTTATTCATATGGTAAGTGAAGTGACCGCAGATGTGGCGAATGATATCAACCCTCTTGAAATGGTTTCTGCCACCTTCCCTCAGGGAACACTCAGTGGAGCTCCCAAACATAAAGCGCTCCAACTGATCAATGAATATGAGAAAGATTCCCGTGGCTATTACGGAGGCTGTATTGGAATCATCGGATTGAATGGCACCTGCAACCAGGCTATTATGATCAGAACATTTTTAAGCAAAAACAACACTTTATTTTATCAGGCGGGTGCCGGTCTTGTCGCAAAATCAGTTCCTGAAAATGAATTGCAGGAAGTTAATAATAAACTGAATGCACTCAAAAAAGCAGTGGAAAAAGCAGAAAAAATAGTTGAAAAATAGTCTATCAACAAGCCACAAAAAATAACCAGCAACTATCTAACAAAAAAAGCAATGAACAACAATATAAACACTCAGCAGCCACCGCTTAAAGTTCTCGTTTTCGACAACTATGACAGCTTTACCTATAACCTTGTCCAGATTATTGAAAGAATTCTGGATCAAAAAGTAGACGTGGTAAGAAATGATGAAATAACCCTTGCAGAGATTGATCAATATGATAAAATCATTCTTTCTCCAGGGCCCGGAATTCCTGAAGAAGCAGGCATTTTATTAGAGCTGATTAAAGAATACGCTCCTACAAAAAGTATTCTTGGCGTATGTCTCGGACAACAGGCTATTGCGGAAGCTTTCGGAGGAAGTTTAATCAACCTGTCTGAAATCTTCCACGGAGTAGCTACAACTACTGAGCTGACAAAAGAAGACATCAAACTTTTCAAAGGTTTAAGTTCCGGATTGGAAGTAGGAAGGTATCACAGCTGGGCCGTCAATCCTGAAGATTTTCCGGAAGAACTGGAAGTTACTGCTGTAGATAAAGACGGAATGATCATGGCCTTGCAGCACAAAACGTATGATGTACATGGAGTACAGTTTCACCCTGAAAGCATCTTAACGCCCGAAGGAGAAGTAATCATTAAAAATTTCCTTGTGTAATGGAAACATTAGAAATCCCTACAACAACAATAAAAACACCACAAATGAAAGAAATACTGCAATACTTGTTCAACCATAATACCCTGTCAAAATCAGAAGCCAAAGCGATGATGATTGAGATTGCACAGAATAAATTCAATGCTGCAGAAGTGACTGCCTTCATGAGTGTTTTCCTGATGCGAAATATCACATTGAAAGAACTGGAAGGCTTTAGGGAAGCTTTGTTACAAATGGCTGTTCCAGTAAATATTGATGCAAATGATGCCATTGATATTGTAGGAACCGGAGGTGACGGAAAAGACACCATCAATATATCAACATTAGCAAGTTTTGTAGTGGCCGGAGCCGGACAGAAAGTAACCAAACATGGAAATTACGGAGCTTCTACCATTACAGGTTCATCCAATGTACTGGAGGAGCTGGGATATCAGTTCAAAAACACTTCAGAACAACTGAATGAGGATCTTGAAAGAGCTAATATCTGCTTTTTACATGCTCCTTATTTTCACCCTGCATTACAATCAGTAGGACTGTTGAGAAAATCTCTGGGACTAAGAACATTCTTTAATCTTTTAGGCCCGTTAGTCAATCCTGCAAAACCAAAATATTCCATGATTGGGGTGTATAATCTGGAAATTGCAAGGATTTATCAATATCTCCTTCAAAAAGAAGATCGTGAGTTTATTCTTGTACATGGTCTTGACGGATATGATGAAATAAGCCTTACAGATGACAGTAAAATCATTACAAAAAACGGGGAAGAAATTTATTCTGCAGAAGATTTAGGCTTCCATCCTGTAACGCTGGAAGATATTAAAGCCGGGGAATCTACTCAGGAAACGGCAAAAATATTTATGAATATTCTGGAAGGAAAAGGTACAGAACAGCAGAACTCTGTGATTCTTGCCAATGCGTCAGTAGCCCTTTACAACACGCATAAATTCGGAACCTATGAAGACTGTCTTCTTTTAGCTAAGGAAAGTCTGCAAAGCGGAAAAGCATTAAACAGTTTTACTCTTTTAATTAATTAGTCTTATTATTTTTTTTAACCGTTAAGAATTTTTAAGTGATGAAGAATAGTTAAGATCATAGCTAAAACTATTTATTCAGCGAAGTTCTTCATTCTCCATCTTTGATGGAACTTAATTTATCTTATCATCTTAATATCCCTTAATGGTTTAACATTTTTATCATTTTATTAAATTCTGTATCAAATGACTATACTGGATAAAATTATTGAACGAAAAAATGAGGAAATTGCATCAGCAAAATCACGCATTTCTCTTGACCAATTAAAAGACACTCAATCTTTTGGAAGATCAACCTATTCTCTGAAAGAATCCATCAAAAATAAAAGTGGAATTATCGCTGAATTTAAAAGACAGTCTCCTTCAAAAGGAATCATTAACAATAGTGTAGAACCTTTGGAAGTGGTTTCAGCTTACGAAAATTTTGGAGCCAGCGGAATTTCCATCCTGACTGACAATGATTTTTTTGGAGGAAACTTCAACGATATTCTTAGCGTAAGGAATGATATTAAAATTCCTATCCTGCGAAAAGATTTTATGATTGATGAATATCAGTTTTATGAAGCCAAGAGTATAGGTGCAGATGTCATTTTACTGATTGCATCCTGCCTTTCACCTGCTCAGGTAGAAGAATTCACAGCACTTGCCCATGAGCTGAAAATGGAAGTTTTACTGGAAATTCATACCGAAGATGAGCTAAAACATTTCAACTCAAAAATTGATCTGGTAGGCATAAACAATCGAAACCTTAAGGATTTCAAAGTTGATCTTCAACATTCCGTTCAGCTAAAAAATCAGCTTCCAAAAGAAGTATTATCGGTAGCAGAAAGTGGGATTTACAGTCTTGAAGATTTTAAATTTTTAAAGGAAAAAGGATTTGACGGCTTCCTGATGGGAGAGTATTTCATGAAAAATACAAATCCGGCCAGCGCTTTTGAAGAATTTGCTTCTCAAATTTAAAATAAATAACAATGAACCTGCAACCTATAAACTCAAACCTGCTGCCAAAACTCAAAGTCTGTGGTCTCACAAAACCGGAACAGATTCAGGAATTGATTTCTATGAGGGTAGATTTCCTTGGTTTTATCTTCTATGAAAAATCGCCAAGATATGCTTTGAACCACCTGAGCTTAGAAGAGATATCAACCATTGATCATCAGGGAAAAGTGGGCGTTTTTGTCAATGAAGAAATAGATATCATTGTAAAGATTGTTCAGCACGCAGATTTAAATTTTGTACAGCTTCATGGTGATGAAAGCAATAATTTTATTGCTGAACTAAGACAAAAACTGAATCCTAAGGTTGGAATCATTAAAGTAATTAGAATAGGAAATATTGATTCTGACAACAAAGATAAAATAGCACAAACTCTTTCCTCCAACCTGCAACCTGTTACCTACTACCTATTCGATACTGACAGCAAAGCATTTGGCGGAACGGGAAAACAATTCGACTGGAATATTCTGAATGATTTTACCATTCCTCTGCCCTACTTTTTAAGTGGTGGGATTTCAGAAGAAAATATCGGGAATACAGAAACATTGAAACAGAGGCCTTTTGCTTTAGATATCAATTCAAAATTTGAAACAGAACCTGGAAATAAAGATATTGACAGAATAAAAAAATTCAAAAATCTGTATCAACAGAATAGATAATTAAAAAAACACACAATGATGAATATACATTTGCTAAAGAAGACATTTTACAAAACATTATTTCCCCCTAAATTCGGAAATGAAAAGATCCAGAACCTGTATCATTTTGTTGCTCAGAACGACAGCAACGTGGAACATTGGGAAGTTGGCGGATTGTTATCTGAATTCATTAGCATTATTAAAGATTTTGAGGAAGGAGATATCCAGTATTTCTTTGAGAGAATCAGCTTATGGAACAGCTATTATCTGGTGATTATTTCGGATAAATTTTTAGATAACCATGTCAGAACAGTGATAAAATATGACTTGGGCTTGATTTATGCTAAAATATTTCTGTTGTATGAAGATTCTGACCCTTATTATCTGATTGACAACCTGGAAATTGCCATCACGATGTATCAATCCAAAATAGATAAGGCAACCTTAATTGATTTAATGCATAAAATAGAATTATTATATTATAAAAAACTGATTACCAAGCAACAGCATGACTACCATCTTACTTTTATTAATAGTTTAAACCCATGAAGTATCAGATAAAAGAAACAAAAGATTTAACAGAAAATGAGATAGAACATATCTTGAAACTTTGGGATATTTC
This sequence comes from Chryseobacterium culicis, assembly GCF_002979755.1. Taxonomy (NCBI): domain Bacteria; kingdom Pseudomonadati; phylum Bacteroidota; class Flavobacteriia; order Flavobacteriales; family Weeksellaceae; genus Chryseobacterium; species Chryseobacterium culicis. The sequence goes on from NZ_PCPP01000003.1 coordinate 293,637, forward strand.
TGCCTGGAACACCATGAAATCAGCCTATTTCCGGATGTTTTTCAAAGATTCGGAATTTCATTTTCTGATGGATAAAGATGAAAATATATTGGCAGTTTTGAGGGTAAATTTTGATTTTACCTTACAAATAGCAGACACAGCATATGCTTTTGCAGAAGCTGTAGGACTTGTAGCCACTCATAAAAAGAAAGGATATGGTGCAGCGTTGGTGAGCCGTTTCAAGGAAAATGTTATTCATAGAAATAAAGAAACTATTGGTTTTTGCCACTCAGATCTTCGTCCTTTTTATGAAAAATGTGATATAGAAATACTCTATGACAAAGCCAAAATGATCAAAGAAAGTATAGGCTCCAATTGGGTAAATTCTGAAGATGATGATATTTTAATTTTTCATACATCACAGGAAAGAAAAGAACTGCTGAATCAGTTAAGCTCACAAAATAACGCTTATTTAATTACTAAAGAATAAAAAAATGAATTATAAAAACCCCGATGAAAACGGATATTATGGAGAATTTGGAGGTGCTTTCATCCCCGAAATGCTCTATCCTAATGTAGAAGAACTGCAAAAAAACTATCTTGAAATCATAGAATCTGAAGATTTTCAGACGGAGTATCAGGATTTGCTTAAAAACTATGTAGGACGGGCTACACCACTCTATTTTGCTAAAAACTTAAGCGATAAATACCGGACTCAGATTTATTTAAAGCGTGAGGATCTTAACCATACCGGAGCTCATAAGATCAATAATGCACTGGGACAGGTTCTATTGGCAAAACGTCTTGGAAAAACAAGGATTATTGCTGAAACCGGAGCAGGACAACATGGCGTTGCTACCGCTACAGCATGTGCTTTGCTGGAGCTGGAGTGTATTGTTTATATGGGAGAAATTGATATTCAGAGACAAGCTCCGAATGTAGCAAGAATGAAAATGCTGGGTGCAGAAGTTGTAGCAGCTACTTCAGGTTCAAAAACGCTGAAAGATGCGGTGAATGAAGCATTACGAGACTGGATCAACAATCCTGTGACCACTCATTATGTGATTGGAAGTGTTGTGGGACCTCATCCTTTTCCGGATCTGGTAGCAAGATTTCAAAGTATTATTTCAAAAGAAATTAAAGAACAGCTTAAAGAAAAAATCGGAAGGGAAAATCCTGATTACGTAATTGCCTGTGTAGGCGGAGGAAGTAATGCAGCAGGAACTTTTTATCATTTTGTAGAAGAAAAAGAGGTAAAAATTATCGCTGCTGAAGCCGGAGGATTGGGAGTCAATTCAGGGAAATCTGCAGCGACTACCTTTTTGGGAACACTTGGAGTTCTTCATGGAAGTAAAAGCCTTGTGATGCAGACAGAAGATGGACAGGTTATCGAGCCTCATTCAATTTCCGCAGGACTGGATTATCCTGGAATCGGACCCTTCCATGCCCATTTATTTAAAGAGAAAAGAGCAGAATTCTTTAGTATTAATGATGATGAAGCCTTACAATGTGCTTTTGAGCTGACCCGACTGGAAGGAATTATTCCGGCACTGGAAAGTTCTCATGCGCTGGCAGTTTTGGACAAAAAGAAATTTAATGCAACTGATGTTGTCGTTATTTGTCTGAGCGGCCGTGGAGATAAGGATATGGAAACGTATCTCAAAAATTTGTAAAATGTCGGATGTAAAATGTACAATGTATTTCCTATCCTAACTTTCAATACATAATACTTTATACATTATACTTTGTACATTGTACATTGTACATTGTACATTATACTTTAATACAATAAAAAATGAAAAAACTAAATATATACTTCACAGCAGGAATTCCTCATCTGGAAGATACCGCTGATATTATAAAACTGATTCAGGATTCCGGAGCAGATATGATCGAAATCGGAATGCCTTATTCAGACCCTGTTGCGGACGGGCCTGTAATCCAGAAAGCACATGAACTTGCTTTACAAAATGGAATGACGATTGAAAAACTGTTATCTCAGTTGAAAGCGATCAAAAGCGAAATCAGAATTCCGATTATTTTGATGGGTTATATCAATCCAGTTTTGAGCTTCGGATTTGAAAAATTCTGCGCGGCATGTGCGGAAAGTGGTGTTTCAGGATTGATTCTTCCCGATCTCCCTCCTATTGAGTTTGAGAAAAATTACCAGCAGATTTTACAACAATATAACCTTAATTTCACCTTTCTGGTAACCCCGGAAACTTCGGATGAAAGAATGATTTATCTGGATTCTTTAAGTTCAGGCTTTCTGTATGCAGTAAGCTCTTCTTCTACAACAGGTAATGAAAATGCAGTGGTAAAAAATGAAAACTACCTTTCCAGGGTAGCTTCTCTTCCACTCAAAAATCCGGTGATGATCGGATTTGGGATCAAATCGAAAGAAGACTTTGAAAATGTTACAGAAAAAGCAGACGGTGGTATTATCGGAACAGCCTTTGTAAATATCCTGCTTCACGATAAAGACTGGAAGAAAACGGCTATAGATTTTATCCATTCCATAAAAGGGTAAAAATCACTAAATTTGTATATCAAAAATTGAAATGAATACAAATCTAAATAAAGCAGTAGAATTTGAAGATTTAGGAGTCAAAGAATATCAGCCAGCCTGGGATTATCAGGAACAACTGATGAAAAATATCATTGACACCAAAATAAAAAACAGGGATCTTCCTGCAGAGGAACATAGTATTACGCCCAATCACCTTCTTTTTGTAGAGCACCCTCACGTGTATACTTTGGGAAAAAGCGGGCACGAGGAAAATATGTTGGCCGGTATTGATAAGCTGAAAGAAATTGATGCTACTTTCGTAAAAGTAAACCGTGGTGGAGATATTACGTATCATGGGTACGGACAGGTTGTAGGCTACCCTATTCTGGATCTTGAAAACTTTTTTACAGATATTCATTTATATATGAGGAATCTGGAAGAAGTAATCATCAGAACCATTGCCGAATATGGGATTAAAGGAGAACGCTCTCCGGGAGAAACAGGAGTATGGCTGGATGTAGGAAAACCCTATGCAAGAAAGATGTGTGCTATGGGAGTGAAAGCTTCCCGTTGGGTTACCCTGCACGGCTTTGCACTGAATGTAAATACGGATATGCGTTATTTTGAATACATCATTCCGTGTGGAATCAAAGACAAACAGGTTACTTCTTTAAAAAGAGAACTTGAAAGAGAATTAACTCCTGAAGAAATGGAGGAACTCAAGGCTAAGATCAGAAAACATTTTGCAGAGGTATTTCAGGCAGAATTGATTTACAAATAGTCAAGACTACTTACCATAAAATAAGCCCGGTTTCAATAGTTGAAACCGGGCTTATTTTATGATAATGTTATTTTTATTCGCTTAGACTATCCACAACGTTTGTCATTCCGCAGGAATCCAGACACAGAAAGCTTATGATAATGAATGAAGATAAAATAAGAGTTTAGATTCCTACGGAATGACAAAGCGAGTAAAGAAAAGATACGTACTAAAAACATCCGTATTCTAGTGATAAATTATCCATCCAACTTGTCTATTCCGCAGGAATCCAGACTGCAAAAATCAAAAAAATATTATTTTAATAATTTTCTATTTCTCCTGAACATCTCTATAAAAATCAGTATTTTTAACAGTATTTTTAATATCATAAAATCAATAAAACAACAAAATAATTTATTTTTTTCTAAAAAAATATTGCTCATATTTTAAATTTTATTACTTTTAATGTCACAAAATAGTGAACTATCACCATTATAAAGTTCACTGCAAATTAACTACCAAAATATAAAAACTATGAAAAAATTTCTGTTATCCATGATGGTATTCGTGACGATGCTGTCATTCAATGCCTGTTCAGATTCAGGTGCCAATCAGGATCCCAATCTTGTTGCTAAAGAGTCTAATGAAATCGCGATGAAAGATTTCGGTAAAACTGTTCCGGTAGGGATTGAAAAAGAAGAGGGAAAATTTAAAGTCTCTTTTATGGTGAGTGCTCAGCCATACCACATTAAAGACAGTAAGGAAAATGCAGGTTATATTTCTATGATCAGACAAGCCGTTGAAAACGAAACTCCTGTTCATATTTTCCTGAAAACCAACACCAATGAAATTGCAAAAGTAGATAAACCTACTGATGATGATATCCGTTATTTCAAATCTGTTTTCAATAAAGAAGAGAGAGGAGACAGCAAAAAAGCAGTGAGTGTTATTCCTAATCTGGCAACACTGAACAGCTTATTTACGCAGATTAAAAATCAGGCTTGTGGTACTTCTACAGCATCTTCTCCATGTATCACTTTCAGATATCCAGTGGATGGATGTTATGCAAGAGCTCACAAAATGAGACAAATTCTCCTTAATGCAGGTTACGACTGTGAAAAGCAGTTCGTTTACGGAAACCTGAGAGCTTCTACAGGAACTTGCTGCGTATCATGGGTATATCACGTAGCCATATTGGTAAGCTTCAAAAATGCTTCCGGAATTGTTGAGAAAAGAATCATCGACCCTTCACTATTCTCCAGCGGACCTGTAACTGACGCAGCATGGAGAGCCGCTTGTACCAACACAAGCTGTGGATCTGCTTCTGTATCTTCTTTTGCCAATACAGCAGGAAATGTATATTACAGAAGTCCATCAGGATCTTTACTGTATGATAACAATTATGTAAATACCAATTGTGTATTGAATATATTCTCATCCCTTTCAGGATGTTCTCCTTCTCCTGCACCAAGTGTAGCGAGCTGCGGATTTTAACTAATTTATACAGAGCTCCTGCATTTATTTTGATACATTGCAGGAGCTTTTTACTTAATACTTTTTGCTATGAAAGCCTGGTCCTATTTATTATTACTTTTTATTATGATTACATCTTGTTCCGGTAATTCCAGTTCACAAAACTTAACATGGTATAACAATTCCACCATCACAGATATTACGGAAGACCCGGACAAACCTAATGAAGTTGTTCGTGTGGCCATCGGAATAAGTGCTCAGGTTTTTTATATTTCAAAGAAATCACCGGATTACAAGAGTCTTATAGAAAAAGCTACAATGAGCTTTAAAAAAAGTAAAACCTATGATATAGGGATTGAAAATAAAACCAATATCATCAAACAAATTAAAGAGGTCAAATAATCCTGACTATCTGATCACAGAAATTCCGGCATCCACTTTTACTTCAGCTCCATGGATGTATGAAGCTTCCTCTGAAGCAAGAAACAGAACTACATTAGCTATTTCTGACGGTTCTCCCTGTCTTTTAAAAGGGATGGTAGGAATAATATCGTGAATGGCACTTTCAATCTGCTCTCCGGTTAAACCCGTATTATTAAAAATATTGGTTTTAATATGTCCTGGACTCACTCCATTGACACGGATGCCACGTTCTGTAAGTTCCACTGCAAAAGTTTTAATGAAAGACTGTACTGCTGATTTGGCTGCAGAATAGACCGAAAAATTAGGCATGGCAATTTCCGTAGCTACTGAAGTATTGAAAACAACGGAACTTCCGCTTTTCATCAATGGTAATACCTGCTGTACTGTAAAAAAAGGGCCTTTTACCAGCATATTAAAGAGTTCATCAAACTGGTTTTCATCTACATATTCCACCGGAGCAAATCTCCCGTATCCTGCATTGGCAAAGACCAGATCAATATGTTCTGTATATTTTCTGACTTCCTGCTGAAGGTTCATCAGATCTTTTATACTTCCGGCATTAGAGACAATTCCAAAAGCCTTTTTTCCTAGCTTTTCCAGAGCAGCATTTACTGTGTCTTCACTTCTCCCTGTGATAATCGCTGATCCTCCTTCCTCAATAAATTGCTGAGCGGCAGCCAATCCCATACCGTTAGTTCCACCCGTAATTAAAGCTGTTTTGTTTTTAAATCTCTGCATTGTTTTTAGTTTAAATTTCTATTGCAAAGATTGGAATACAGAGCCTTTGAAAAAATCCGAATCATGCGGAATTGAGCCCATAGACAAATTAATTTTTATCTTTTTTAGCTTTATCAATAATTGACATCAATAAAATCTTTCAAAATTAAATTGCACACAATTAAATTGACTATATATTTGCAGTGTTAATTTACTTCACTATAAAAATCAGGAAGTTTACAATCACCCAATAGTTTAATTTAAAACAATAAAAAATGTCATTAATAGAAAATCTAAACTGGAGACATGCCGTAAAAGCTTATGATCCCAATAAAAAAATTTCACAGGAAGACCTTACTACTATTTTAGAATCAGCAAGACTGGCTCCTACTTCATCCGGATTGCAGCCTTTCCGAATCATTGTAGTGGAAAATCAGGAACTGAAAGAAAAAATGGTGGCAGGAGCTTTAAACCCTGAAGTGATGAGAGACTCTTCTCACGTT